>NZ_AZSV01000004.1:0-121530 GCF_000582595.1 Pseudomonas sp. BAY1663 | reverse complement strand
CGCGCCCTCGCGGCGATGCAGGCCGCAGGCCTGCCAGAAAGCTCAAAAACATCGCCCCGGGGTTGCACCCGGACACGCATGTCGAGGCCTCAGGCCAGCGGTTCGGGGCTGGCCAGTTTCAGGCCGACGATGCCGGCGATGATCATGACCAGGCACAGGCTACGCAGCAGGCCGAGCTGCTCGCCCATGTAGAACATGGCGTACAGCACCGTGCCGAGGGTACCGATGCCGACCCATACCGCATAGGCCAGCCCCAGCGGCAGCACGCGTACCGACAGGCTCAGCAGGTAGATGCTCAGCAGCAGGAAGAAGCCGCAGTACAGGCTCGGCCACAGGCGGGTGAAGCCATCGGTACGCGGAATGATCGAGGCGTACAGCACCTCGCAGAGCCCCGCCAGCAGCAGGAAGCCCCAGCCATTCAACCAGGCCATCGTGTTTCTCTCTCTTCGGACAGGACGCAGGGCGGTCGAACCCGCCCTGCGCCAGTGCAGCGAACGCGCTCAACCCTTGGCGGTGCGCTTCTTCTTTTCCGGGTCGTCGAACGGCATGCTGTGGGCGATCGCCCTGGTCGTGAGGCTGCCGCGCACCTCCAGCGGCGTGCCCTGCTCGGCGTAGGGCACCTCGAAGCGGGCGATGGCCATGGATTGGCGGCTCAGCCGCGAGTACATGGCGCAGGTGATCACCCCGACCTGCTTGCCGTCGGCCCAGAGCGTGTCGCCTTCGGCCGCCGCCTGCTCGCCCTCGAGCAGTACGCCGAAGATCCTGAAGCGCTCCCGGCCCTTGAGCCGCGCATGCTCGATGCCGCCGCGGAACTCGCCCTTGGTCGGCGACACGGTGAAGTCCAGGCCCAGCTCCCAGAGGGTGTCGCCGGCAGGCTCGTCGGCGAAGGGGTACTTCTCCGAGTTGTCGTAGGGGAAGAACAGCAGGTAGCTCTCGACCCGCAGCCAGTCCAGCGCGGTGAACGCGCAGGGGATGATGCCCAGCGCCTTGCCCTTTTCCAGGATGCCGTCCCAGATCGCCGGCGCATCGGCCGCCTTGCAGAAGATCTCGTAGCCGCGCTCGCCGGTGTAGCCGGTGCGCGAGATCATCACCGGGCGGTCGAACAGCTTGGTCTGGATGTGGTGGAAGTACGGCAGGTCGCGGATGCCCGGCACGTGCTCGGCGAGGAAATCCACCGCCAGCGGCCCCTGCAGCGACAGGTCGTGCAGGTCGTCGTCGAACAGCACCGCCACCTGGCGACCCTGGGCCGAGCGCACCAGCATCTCGTAGCCGTTGCCGGCGCCGTGCACCACCATGAAGGCATTGGGTCCGGTACGGTAGATGACGCAATCGTCGACGAACTTGCCAGCTTCGTTGAGCATCGTCGCGTAGACTGACTTGCCCGGGTAGAGCTTGGAAATGTCGCGGCTGGTGGCATATTCGAGCAGCGACTCGGCATGCGGGCCGACGTAGTGCACCTTCTTCAGCCCGGACACGTCCATCAGGCCGGCGCGGGTGCGGATCGCCTCGTGGGCATCGGCCAGCGAGGTGGTTCCGTAGGTCCAGGCCGTGCCCATGCCGTTCCAGTCTTCGAGTGCGGAGCCCAGGGCACGATGCCGGGAAGCCAGGGCGGAAATGCGCCAGGAATTAGCCATGTTGTTCTCCTGTTCGTTTGCAAGGCCTGCACGCAGGCGTCGTTCGGGTGGATCGGAATTCAGGCGACCCTGGCCTGCGGATCGAACTGGCTGAGCCAGTCCACCACCGTCTGCCGGTAGAGGGTCAGCCCCTTGTAGTCGGCGATGGCCTCGGGCAGGTCCCTGAGCACGCGGTGCAGGCGGCAGGCCCAGGCCGGGTTGCTGGCCAGTTCCTCGAGGCTGATCAGGTAGGTGCGGATGCCGAACAGCAGCGCGTTGCTGCGCGGCAGGCGCGGCATGAACTGCAGCTCGACGCGCAGGTGCACCAGCCGGGCGACATTCTCCGGGGTCACCTGGGCGCGCTCGTGGCCCCACTCGTGGAAGGTCTCGGACGAGGTATCCAGGCGCGGGTTGATGGTCATGGTCCAGTTCAGCCGGCGCACCGGCTGGCCGACCTGGATGTTCAGCAGGTACTTCAGCGCGCGATCGAACACGCCCATCTGCGGTGCCAGCGGCACCGGCGCATGCCACTGCTTGAAGCTCATGCCGGCATCGAACTTGATCGACCAGTCCGCTGGGCAGGTGACCATGCCGGCATCCATGAACAGGTCGCCGTCGCGCTGGTCGAGCACGGCGAAATCGCCCTGGGCCTGGCGGGTGATGTATTCCAGCGGCTCGCACGGCAGGCTCGCCGCATCGCCGAAGGTGAAATGCTGCTCGATGCCCAGCGGCCGGTTGATCCAGGTCCAGCGCTCGCCGTCGCGATGCAGCTCGAAGTGCTCCGGGTAGTCGGCGGCCAGGTGCTCCATGAGCATTTCCAGGCTGTCCCAGGCGGCCTGGGCCATGTGCGGCATGACCAGGCAGCGGCCGGGGTCCTTCTCCAGTACGCGGGCGCGCTCGGCCATCTCCGAGACGTAGTGCTCGTCGATGTCGAACCAGTGCTCGAACACCGAGCCCGGCGCGCCGCCGTTGGCCGGCTCGAGGTTCACCGAGTACATGTAGCTGTCCTCGGGGAACGGGAAGGGAAAGCGGGCGATGGCCGCGGGGCTGTTACGGAAGGTGAAATCGTCCCGGTAGGTTTCCAGGGGGTTCATGACGACGGGCATAGCGGGCACTCTCCTGGGGTCGAAAGGGTGGCGGATGGGGCTGCCTACAGATCGAGCAGCAGCGGGCTGGCGCAGCTGCCGCGGGAAACGCAGGGCATCAGCGCATCGGCACGCTGCCCTTCGTCGAGGTAGTGGTCGCGATGCTCCACCGCGCCGGCCAGGTAGCGCGTCGCGCATTGGCCGCAGACGCCGCCGCGGCACAGGTTCGGCAGCTCGACACCGGCGGCTTCCAGCGCCTCCAGCAGGCTGAGGTCGGCCGGCACCTCGATGTGCCGGCCGCTGCGCGCCAGCTCGACGCGAAACGGCAGCCCCGGCTCGGGCGCGGCGAAGGCTTCCCAGTGCACCCGGCTATCCGCCCAGCCCAAGGCGCGGGCCTGCTCGCGCAACCCGTCCAGCAGCCGTTGCGGACCGCAGGCGTAGAGGTGGGT
Source organism: Pseudomonas sp. BAY1663 (assembly GCF_000582595.1). Classification (NCBI taxonomy): domain Bacteria; kingdom Pseudomonadati; phylum Pseudomonadota; class Gammaproteobacteria; order Pseudomonadales; family Pseudomonadaceae; genus Pseudomonas; species Pseudomonas sp. BAY1663. The sequence continues at coordinate 118,383 of NZ_AZSV01000004.1, read as the reverse complement.
GCCGAGCGGCTGGCCGGCCAGCAGCGCGGCGAGGTCCAGGCGTTGCCCGGCGCTGGAGTCGTAGGCGTGCAGGCGCTCGCCGAGGCGTTCGGCCAGTTCCCCGACGTAGGCGTCGGTGAGCCGGCCGCGGAAGGCATAGTGCAGCTCGAACGAAGCGCCGCGGGCCTGGAGTTCGGCGATATAGGCCATGAACGGGGTGATGCCGATACCGCCGGCCACCAGCACGTGATGGCGGGCCTGCGAATGCAGCGGAAACAGGTTGTGCGGCCGCGAAAGCTGCAGGCGATCGCCCACCACTACGCGCTCGTGCATGAAGCGCGAGCCGCCGCGCGAATCGTCCTGCAGGCGCACGGCGATGCGGTAGTGGCTACTGTCGGCCGGATCGCCGAGCAGCGAGTAGGCGTTGCGCAGGGTGCGCTCGCCGAGGGGCATCAGCACCTGCACGTGGCTGCCGGAAGAAAAGCCCGGCAGTTGCCCTTCGCTCGCCTCGAAGGTGAATTCGCGTACCACCGGCGTCAGCTGGCGCACGGCGGTGACCTTGACCTCCAGCAGCGCGCTCATGGCCGGCCCTCCCCGTAGGGGCGGCTCGGATCGAGGCAGACGCCCATGTAGGCGCCCAGGCGCTGGGAGAAGTGCTCGCGCACCAGCAGGCGGACACCGCAACCGCTGCAGCCGGCCTCGCCCTCTTCGCCGATCTCCTGGAAGGTGCCGCAGTGCACGCAATAGAGCCGCCGCCGCGCACCGTTCTTGAACAGCTCGATCTCGTCGCCGAGCAGACCGGCATGCCGGGCCAGGCGATAGACGTGCCAGAGGAACGCCTCGTCGCCGACCACGTACAGCCGCGTGCCCACCTCGGCCCGTTCCAGCAGCAGCTGCAAGCGCAGGTAGAGGGCCGCGGGGTTCGCGAAGCGCTCGTGCGGGAGGTCCGCCGCCAGCTCGCCGCCCAGGCTGAGCAACTGGGATAGCGGATGGTCCAGCAAGGGCACGGCACAGGCCGCATCCTGCGCCACCACGAGGCGGCGGCGTGCCGGTTGTGGCGAAGCCACGGTGCGATAGCGGGGTTTGCTGAAGATCGTATCGCTGCCTGACGCGGTCATCTGAAGCCTCCCTGAAATACGAATTCGGCGAGCATGGGTGAACGGATCATTCACTCGTAAAAATTCCCACAAGGAACTTTTTGTTCTTTTAAAGAAAGCACGGACCATGCCAGTTCCCCGATCTGCCGGGTTTTCCCGGGGCCTGGCCTTCCGTAGCGGTATCGCCCGAAAGAACGGCTGGGAAAATGCACAAACCAGGATCAAATGCCGGGAGTAACGCGCCGAATCGGCGCAATAGGCGGAATTTCGAAGAGAGGCCTTCATGGGCGAATAACGCTATGAAAGCCGAGGCCGCACGAACGCGGGTGCGCCCAGGCGCACCCCGCGATGGTTCATGGGTTATAGGCGCGCTCGTTGTGCGCGGAGAGATCCAGGCCGATCTGTTCGGTTTCCTCGCTGACCCGCAGGCCGCCGGTCAGCAGCGCGGTGAACCGGAGCAGCAGCCAGGTGACGATGGCGCAGTAGGCCAGGGTGAACATCACGCCCTTGAGTTGCACCCATAGCTGGGCCGTGATCGCGACTTCCTCGAAACCGCCGACAGCGGTCGAGGCGAACACGCCGGTCAGCAGCGAGCCGACGATGCCCCCGATCCCGTGCAGGCCGAAGGCGTCCAGCGAGTCGTCGTAACCCAGGCGGCGCTTGAGCGTGGCAATCGCATAGAAGCAGGCCACACCGCTGACCAGGCCCATGACCAGCGCGCCGCCGGGGCCGACGAAACCGCAGGCCGGCGTGATGGCCACCAACCCCGCCAGCGCGCCGGAGGCGGCTCCCAGGGCACTGGGCTTGCCGCTACGCAGGATTTCAGCCAGCAACCAGCCGATCACGCCTGCGCAGGCCGCCGCCTGAGTGGTAAGCATGGCCATGCCGGCCTTGCCATCGGCGGCGACGGCGGAGCCGACGTTGAAGCCGAACCAGCCGACCCACAGCAATGCCGCGCCCACCAGCGCGAAGACCGTGTTGTGCGGCGGCATCGCGATGTTCGGGTAACCGCGCCGGGGGCCGAGCACCAGGCAGGCCACCAGCCCGGCGACGCCGGCACTGATGTGCACCACGGTGCCGCCAGCGAATTCGAGGATGCCCCAATCCCATAGCAGGCCGCCGTCGCCGCCCCAGGCCATGTGGGCCAGCGGGGCATAGCAGACGGTGAACCAGAGTACGCAGAACAGCAGCACGGCAGAGAACTTCATGCGCTCGGCGAAGGAGCCGGCGATGATCATCGGCGTGATCATTGCGAAGGTCATCTGGAACGTGGCGAATACACTCTCGGGAATGCCGGCGACCAGGCCGTCGCGATCCAGGTGACCCAGGAAGACGTACTGCAGGCCACCGACGATGCTGTGCCAGTTGACCACCCCGGCCTCCATGCCCGTGGCGTCGATCACCAGGCTGTAGCCGTAGAGCACCCACAGCACGCCGATCGCGCCGCCGACGGCCAGGCACTGGGTGAACACCGAAAGGATGTTCTTGCTGCGCACCATACCGCCATAGAACAGCGCCAGCCCGGGCACCAGCATCATCAGCACCAATGCCGTGGAAATCATCATCCAAGCCGTGTCGCCGCTATCGAGCACGGCTTCATCGGCCAGGGCCAGCCCCGGCAGCACGGCCAGGGCGGTCAGTCCCACACGCAGCCCACGGGCTGCGCCTTCACTCAATCGCATCGTCGTTCCCCCAAGATTCGCTATAGAAATCGCACTCGCGTTCCGGCGCTCGCGTCCCCCCGCTTCGTCGCGAGGCGCCGGAGGACGCCTGCGACGAAGCGGGGAACGGGCCCCTAGAAGCCCTGCCCCGGCACCCAGCGGGTGCCCGCCAGCGGCACGCGGGCCATGGCGGCGGATTCCACGGTCAGCGCCACCAGGTCCTCGGGGTCGAGGTTGTGCAGGTGCGACTTGCCGCAGGCGCGGGCCATGGTCTGCGCTTCGAGCACCAGCACGCGCAGGTAGTTGGCCAGGCGGCGGCCGCCCTCCACCGGATCGAGGCGCTTGGCCAGTTCCGGGTCCTGAGTGGTGATGCCGGCCGGGTCGCGGCCGTTCTGCCAGTCATCGTAGAAACCGGCGGCCGAGCCGATCTTCTTCAGCTCGTCGTCCAGATGCGGGTGGTTGTCGCCCAGAGCGATCAGCGCGGCGGTGCCGATGGCCACCGCATCGGCACCCATGGCCATGGCCTTGGCCACGTCGGCGCCGGTGCGGATGCCGCCGGAGACGATCAGCTGCACCTTGCGATGCATGTCCATTTCCTGCAGGGCCTGCACCGCCTGGGGGATAGCCGAGAGGATCGGGATGCCGACGTGCTCGATGAACACTTCCTGGGTCGCCGCGGTGCCGCCCTGCATGCCGTCGAGCACGATCACGTCGGCACCGGCCTTCACCGCCAGCTTGACGTCGTAGTACGGCCGGCTGGCGCCGATCTTCACGTAGATCGGTTTTTCCCAGTCGGTGATCTCGCGGATCTCGGCGATCTTGATCGCCAGGTCGTCGGGACCGGTCCAGTCCGGATGGCGGCAGGCACTACGCTGGTCGACGCCGACCGGCAGGGTGCGCATGCCTGCCACGCGTTCGGTGACCTTCATGCCCAGCAGCATGCCGCCGCCGCCCGGCTTGGCGCCCTGGCCGAGGACGATCTCGATGGCGTCGGCCTTGCGCAGGTCATCCGGATTCATGCCGTAGCGCGACGGCAGATACTGGTAGACCAGGTGCTGCGACTGGCCACGCTCTTCCGGGGTCATGCCGCCGTCGCCGGTGGTGGTGCTGGTGCCGGCGATGCTGGCGCCGCGGCCGAGGGCCTCCTTGGCCTGGGCGGACAGCGCGCCGAAGCTCATGCCGGCGATGGTCACCGGAATCTTCAGGTGGATCGGCTTCCTGGCGAAGCGGGTGCCGAGCACCACGTCGGTGCCGCACTTCTCGCGGTAGCCTTCCAGCGGGTAGCGCGACATGCTGGCGCCGAGCAGCAGCAGGTCGTCGAAGTGCGGCACCTTGCGCTTGGTGCCGCCGCCGCGAATGTCGTAGATGCCGGTCTCGGCGGCGCGCTGGATTTCCTGGATGGTCAGGCGGTCGAAGGTGGCGGACTCGCGCAGTACCGGTGGATGTTCGTTGCTCATGGGAAAACTCCTCGAAGGCTTTTTGTAGGAGCGGGCCATGCCCGCGAACGCTTTTTCGCGGGCATGGCCCGCTCCTACAAGAGTCAGGGGTGGTCAGTACGCCGAGGCGTTGTCGACCTTGAAGTTGTAGAGCTGGCGGGCCGAGCCGTAGCGCTTGAAGCTGGCCGGGTCCTCGTCGAAGCCGGCGCGGTTCAGCAGTTCGGCCAGTTCCTCGAGGTGTTCGGCGCGCATCTCCTTCTCGATGCAGTCCGAGCCCAGCGACTTGACCGTGCCCTTGACGTAGATGCGCGTCTCGTAGAGCGAATCGCCCAGCGCATCGCCGGCGTCGCCGCAGACCACCAGGCGGCCGGCCTGGGCCATGAAGCAGCTCATGTGGCCGATGCTGCCGCCGACCACGATGTCGACGCCCTTCATCGAGATGCCGCAGCGTGCGCCGGCGTCGCCCTCGATCACCAGCAGGCCGCCATGGGCGGTGGCGCCGGCCGATTGCGAGGCGCTGCCCTTCACGCGGACCGAGCCGGACATCATGTTCTCGGCCACGCCGACGCCGACGTTGCCGTGCACGGTGACGATGGCCTTCTGGTTCATGCCGGCGCAGTAGTAGCCGGCGTGTCCCTGGATATCGATGGACAGCGCCTCGTTCACGCCAACTGCCAGGTTGTGCTTGCCGTCCGGATGGGTGACGACCCACTCGCGCTCGTCGAGGGTCCTCGCCTGGTCGTGCAGCGTCTGGTTGAGATCACGCACGGTGGATTCGCTGAGATTGATGGTTTTCATGCTTTTTCAAACTCCAAAGTTCGAAGGTCGTCTACAGTCGTCGCGAGCGCGTCGAGAGCAAGGTAGGACCGGAGCGAAAGACGAGGCAGTACTCGAGTACGCCGAGTCTTTCGTGAGGACCTGACGCCGCTATCGGCGCGCGCAGCAGGCTGTGGGCGATCTCAGTGCGCCTTCTTTTCCCAGACATACAGGGTGGCCGGCTCCGGCTCCCAGACCTTGGCCTTGTCGATCCCCGGCAGGCTGGCCAGCGCCTGGTACTCCGAGGCCATGGCCACGTAGTCGTCGGTCTCGGCGAGGATCGCCGGCTTGCAGGCGATCGGATCGCGGATCACCGCGAAGCCGTCGCGGGTGCCGATGGCGAAGGTGAAGAAGCCGTCGAGGTCTTCCAGGGCGTGATCGAGCGCCTGCTGCAGGCTGTCGCCCTGCTGCAGGCGCCAGGTCAGGTAGCCGGCGGCGACCTCGGTGTCGTTCTCGGTCTCGAAGCCGATGCCGTGGCGCTCGAGCTCCTGGCGCAGGCGGAAGTGATTGGACAGCGAGCCGTTGTGCACCAGGCACAGGTCGTCGCCGGTGGAGAACGGGTGGCTGCCCTCCATGGTGACCGCGCTTTCGGTCGCCATGCGGGTATGGCCGATGATGTGGCTGCCCTGCATGCCGGCCAGCGAGAAGCGCTCGGCGATCTCCGCCGGCAGGCCCATTCCCTTGAGAATCTCGATGCTGCGCCCCGCGCTCATCACGCGCACCTCCGGCGCCAGCGTCTTCAGCGCGGCGCGCACCGTGGCCTCGTCGGCATCGATTTTCAGCACGGCGGCGCTGGCATTCCTGAACCAGTCCAGGGAGCAGCCGAGGCAGCCTTCCAGTTCGCCCATCAGGGCCTTCCAGTCGTAGTCGACAGCGCCGCTCTGCAGGGTCAGCTTGACCCAGCCGTCCTTGACTTCATCGCCATAGATGGCGAAACCGGCGCTGTCCGGCCCGCGGTCGGTCATGGCCAGCAGCATCGGCTCGAACAGCCTGCCGAGCTGGGATTCCAGCGCAGGATTTTTCAGGTAAAGACCCACGATTCCACACATAAAAACTCCTCACTGCGTTCGGGCTGGAAGCCGGGAGCTTGAAGCTGAAAGCCGGCACGCGGCCGCTCTTGCTTCCAGCTTCTGGCTTCAAGCTTCCAGCTATCTCAAAAGAATTCGGTGTAGCGCTGGATTTCCCAGTCGGAGACATGGCGGCTGTATTCCACCCACTCCATGCGCTTGAGCTTGAGGAACTCGTCGACGATCTCGGCGCCGAGCACCTCGCGGAACAGCGGGTCGGCCTCCAGTGCGTCGCAGGCTTCCTTGAGCGACTGCGGCAGGGTCTGGATGCCGCGCGCGGCGATCTTTTCCAGGCCCAGGTCGTAGAGGTTCTCGTTGCACGGCGCGCCCGCCTCGAGCTGGCGGTCGATGCCGTCGAGCCCCGCGGCAATGATCGCGGCGGTGACCAGATAGGGGTTGCAGCCGGCGTCCGGCAGGCGGAATTCGATGCGCCCGTAGGGAATGCGCACCATCGCCGAGCGGTTGTTGGCGCCGTAGGCGACGAACGCCGGCGCCCAGGTCGCACCGGACAGCGAGCGCCCCACCACCAGTCGCTTGTAGGAATTCACCGTCGGCGCGGCGAAGGCGCACAGCGCCGGGGCATGCGCCAGCAGGCCGGCAGCGAAGTGATAGGCCAGCTTCGACAGGCCCATGCCGCTGGGATCGCTGGCGTCGTGGAACAGGTTGCCGTTGTTGGCGTCGCCGATCGACAGGTGGAAGTGCATGCCGTTGCCGGCGCGCTTGGGGTCCGGCTTGGGCATGAACGAGCAGATCATGCCCAGCTCGTTGGCGATCTCGCCGGCGGCCATGCGGAAGAAGGTGAAACGATCCGCCGAAGTCATGGCGTCGCTGTAGGTGTAGTTGATCTCGAACTGGCCGTTGGCGTCCTCGTGGTCGATCTGGTAGATCTCGAAGTCGACCTTCTGCAGAGCTTCGGTCAGCCGCTCGAGGAATTCACGCGAACGCGACAGGCCCTTGTAGTCGTAGCAGGGCTTGTCCAGGTTGTCGCTGGCGTCGACCAGTTGCAGCCGGCCTTCGCCGTCGCGGCGGAACAGGCTGAACTCGGGTTCCAGCCCGGTGTTCAGGGTCCAGCCGCGTTCGCTCAGGCGGCGGATCTGCTGCTGCAGCACGTAGCGGCTGTCGTAGGGCCAGGGCTTGCCGTCGACATGACCGATGCACAGCACGCGTCCGTAGCCCGGTTGCCAGGGCACCGGCGTCAGGGTGGCAAGGTCGCCGCGCGCCATGAAGTCCGGCCCGTGGGGCTCCATGCCCATGCCGCAGATGGCGAAGCCGGCGAAACCGGCGCCCACTTCCGCGACGGACTCCAGACCGCACACCGGTACGGATTTGGTCTTGGCCGAGCCATGGATATCGACAAACTGAGCCAGCACGTACTTGATGCCGTGCTGGTCGATGATTCGCTGTGTTTCGCTGGGCAACATTGGATTCGCTCCTCGGTAGAACCGCGCATATTCCGCAAGGGAAATTAATTTTCTCTTTGGGAAATGCAAAGCGCTTGCCAACCCGGCCCATGGAGCACCGAAACACGTCGCGGGGCCCGTTTCTTCTATATAAGGAGGAAAAATGTTTTCATAGGGCGAAATTCGTACCGCCCGGCATCCTGTTTCGACAAGCGAAGCTGATCATTCTTGGTGCGAAATTTATATTCCAGGAACTAAAATCGCGCAGCCTCAATGACCAAATCGACCGATACGCCGCCCCGCCTCAAACTCGAGCAGTACCTCGGCATCCAGCTCAAGCGCCAACGCCAGGCCCAGGGGCTGAAGATCGCCGACGTGGCCCGCATCGCCGGCATCAGCCAGGGCATGCTGAGCAAGATCGAGAATGCCCAGGTCTCCACCAGCCTGGATTCGCTCAGCCGCCTGTGCGACGTGCTCGGCATGCCGATGTCCAAGCTGTTCAGCCAGTACGACCAGCAAGGCAGCGGCGCCCTGCTGGTCAAGCAGGGCGAAGGCATGGAGGTGGTGCGCCGCGGCACCGAGAAGGGCCATACCTACCATCTGCTGAACCATACCCGCGGGCCGAAGAAGAGCTTCGAGGCCTACATGATCACCATGGACGATGCCAGCGAGGAGTTCCCCACCTTCTCCCATCCGGGCACCGAGTTCATCCATCTGCTCGAAGGCGAACTGGTCTATCGCCACGGCAACCTGCTCTACCCGATGCACGCCGGCGACAGCCTGACCTTCGACGGCGAAGTCCCGCATGGCCCGGAGAAGCTGGTCGAGGTACCGATCCGCCTGCTCTCGATCATGAACTACGACAAGGACTAACAGGCTGTTGAAAAACGTAGGCGAGGCAGCCAGCGCAAGGCAAAAACAGGCGAAAAAGCGCAGTTTACGAGCGGTAAATGAGCATTTTGATCGGACTCGCGCACGAGCCTGTTTTTAACGCCGCGATGGCAACGCAGGTAGTTTTTCAACAGCCTGCTAAGGACGTTCACGGCAGAGCCTCCAGGCGCAACAAGCCCTGGGCTTTTGCCAGCATCCGACTGACCTCTTCGGCCATCGCCGCGGCCAGCGCCAGGCGCCTCTGCGGGGTCATCCGCGGCCGTGACAAGGCGCAGCTGAGGGCGCCGAGCACCTGCCCGCCGGCATCGACGATGGGCACCGCCAGCCCGGTATAGCCCGGCAGGCGTCGATCCGGCACGCCGCAGGCGAAACCCAGGCGGCGTACGCTGTCCAGCGTGCCGGCTATGACCTGCGGGTCCAGCCCGTAGTCGATGCGCAACAGCGCGGCATTGTGTTCGAGAATGGCGTTGCGCTCGGTCCGGCCCAGCTGCGCCAGCAGCACCTGCGAGCCCTGCCCCACGCCCATGGGGATGCGCCCGCCCACGGCGTGGCTGTAGCAGCGCACGGGCTGCTCGCCATCCTGCATCTCCAGGCACAGGACGTGATGGCCGTCCGGCACCAGCAGGAAAAAGCTGTCGCCGAAACGCCTGGCCAGCCGCCACAGCGCCGGCCGGGCCAGATCCCGCAGGCCATGGGCATTGCCCGCCTGCGCCGCGAGCGCGAACAGTTCGTAGCCCAGCACGAAGCGGCCGCGCTGTCTGCCGTTGCCGACGAAGCCCTGCCGGCGCAGCGCCTGCAACAGGCGGTAGGTCGTCGTCTTCGAGCAACCGCTGCTGGCGCACAGGCGCTGCAGATCGGCGCCGGCTTCGCCCGCCGCGGCGATCTCGCGCAACAATCCCAGGCCGCGTTCCAGCGTCTGGGTGCCGGTCACCTCGCAACCCCGCCGCTTCGACTCCGCCCGGCCAGCACCGTGCCATCCGATTCGCCCATCCGCTTTTCCCACATGTTGATAAAAATGGCGGTAGCGCAGGCGATGCAAATTGCACACCGCGGCGGCCAGGGCACGCTCGGCTCATTTCCTGAACCGAGGCCCGCGCCATGTATCCACAGATCCAGACCATCACCGGCGACACCCACCTTCCCCAGCACGTCGACGTCGCCGTCATCGGCGGTGGCATCATCGGCGTCTGCACCGCCTATTTCCTGTCCGCCCGCGGGATTTCCGTGGCGGTGCTGGAAAAGGGCCGGCTGGCGGCGGAACAGTCCTCGCGCAACTGGGGCTGGTGCCGCACCCTGGGCCGCGACCTGGCGGAAATCCCGCTGGCCATGGCCAGCCTGAAGATCTGGGACGACTGGCGGACGACCCTCGGCGAGGACACCGGCTTCCAGCGCAGCGGCATCCTCTATGTCTGCGAGAACGCCCGGCAGCAGGCGGAACAGGCACAGTGGCTGCGCGCGGCCGGTGCGCACGGGGTCGTGGCCCGCGAGCTCGATCCGGCCCAGCTGCGCCAGGCGCTGCCGCAGGCGGGACGCCACGACTGGCTCGGCGCGTTGCACGCCCCGAAGACGGACGAGCCGAACCGCACATGGCCACGGCGGCGATCGCCCGTACCGCGCAGCGCCTGGGCGCACGCTTCCACGAGCGCTGCGCGGTGCGCGGGCTGCTCCGCGAAGCGGGCCGCGTGAGCGGCGTGGTGACCGAGCACGGCGAACTACGCTGCGCCAGCGTGGTGCTCGCCGGCGGCGCCTGGTCGTCGCTGTTCTGCCGCAACCTCGGCATCCGCCTGCCGCAGCTCAAGGTGATCGCCTCCGTGTTGCGCACCGCGCCGATGCCGGGTGGGCCGGAACTGGCCGTGGGTGCCCATGACTTCGCCTTCCGCAAACGCCGCGACGGCGGTTACACCATCGCCCAGCGCAGCGCCAACATCGCACCGATCACCCCGGACAGCTTCCGCTACCTGACGGATTTCCTCCCGGCCCTGGGCAGGCAGTACCGGGAGCTGCGGGTACGCCTGGGCCGGCAGTTCATCGACGAATGGCGGTTGCCCGCGCACTGGTCGCCGGACCAGCCCAGCCCGTTCGAAGCGCTACGGGTACTCGATCCGCAGCCCGACCTGGCGATCCTCGCCGAAGCGCGCCGGGCGCTATGCCGGCACTTTCCGTTCTTCGAGGGGCTACAGGTCAGCCAGGCCTGGGCGGGCGCCATGGATGCCACGCCCGACGCCCTGCCGGTGATCGGCCCGGTCGCCGAGCTGCCCGGGCTGTTCCTTTCCACCGGCTATTCGGGCCATGGCTTCGGCATCGCGCCGGGCGCCGGCGTGCTGATGGCCGACCTGCTCAGCGGCCAGGTCCCGGCGGTCGACCCGCGGCCCTTCCGCTTCGAGCGCTTCCAGGCCGCCCACCCCTGAGTTTCCTGTAGAGATATTTTTTTTCACAAAGCTATAGACCGATGCGATCCGTTCGCTTATAAAAACACCGCAGCGAATAATATATTCATGGCAGTTAAAAATATTCGCCTACGAAAAAAGCATTCACTCATCAAATTTCGCCTTTGCGCCTTCTGCCCTCCACCCCTTGAGGACTAGACATGCAACACGCACAGGACCACTTCATCATCAAGATCAGCTGCCCGGCCACCTCGGGCATCGTCGCCGCGGTGGCGTCCTTCCTCTCCGCCAACGGTTGCTACATCAGTGAAATGGCGCAGTTCGACGATGAGTTCAGCGGTCGGTTCTTCATGCGCGCGGTGTTTCGCTTCAATGCCGGCCTGGAAGGCGACATCGCCAGCATCGAACAGGGCTTCGTCGCCGTCGCCAACGACTTCGACATGACCTGGGAGCTGCACAGCACGGCCCGCCCGATGCGGGTGCTGCTGATGGTGAGCAAGTTCGACCATTGCCTGAACGACCTGCTGTACCGCTACCACAAGGGCGAGATGGACATGCAGATCACCGCCATCGTCTCCAACCACCTGGACCTGCGGCCGATGGCCGAGCGCGAGGGCATCCGCTTCATCTACCTGCCGGTGACTAAGGAAACCAAGGCCCGCCAGGAAGCCGAGCTGATGAAGATCGTCGACGAGACCGGCACCGAACTGGTGGTGCTGGCGCGCTACATGCAGATCCTCTCCGACGACCTGTGCAAGCAACTCTCGGGCCGCGCGATCAACATCCACCATTCGTTCCTGCCCGGCTTCAAGGGCGCCAAGCCGTACCACCAGGCCTTCGAGCGTGGCGTGAAGCTGATCGGCGCCACCGCCCACTACGTCACCTCCGACCTCGACGAAGGCCCGATCATCGAGCAGCAGGTGCAGCGCGTCGACCATGCCTACAAGCCCGACGATCTGGTGAACATCGGTCGCGACACCGAAACCGTGGCGCTCTCCAAGGCGGTCAAGTACCACCTGCAGCACCGCGTCTTCCTCAACCACGACAAGACGGTGATCTTCCGGTGAACAGCCCGACCTGCGACAAACTCATCGACGGCAAGGCCGTCTCGGCGAAGGTCCTCGCCGAAGTGGCGGCCGACGTCGCCCTGCTCGCCGCCGAAGGCATCCAGCCGGCGCTGGCGGTGGTGCTGGTCGGCGACGACCCGGCCAGCCACGTCTACGTGCGCAACAAGGTGCTGCGCGCCGGCGAGGTGGGCATCCGCTCGCTGGAGCACCGGCTGCCGGCCGATGCCAGCGCCGAGCAGGTGCTGGCGCTGATCGTCGAACTGAATGCCGATGCCGAGGTGCACGGCATCCTCGTGCAACTGCCGCTGCCGGCGCACATCGACGAAACCCGCGTCTTGCAGGCCGTCGATCCGGCCAAGGACGTCGACGGCTTTCACAGCGAAAACGTCGGCGGCCTCAGCCAGGGCCGCGATGTGCTCACCCCCTGCACCCCGGCCGGCTGCATGCGCCTGCTGCACGACACCCTCGGCGACCTGCGCGGCAAGCACGCGGTGGTGATCGGCCGCTCGAACATCGTCGGCAAGCCGATGGCGGCGCTGCTGCTGCAGGCCGACTGCACGGTGAGCGTGCTGCATTCGCGTAGCCAGGACCCGCAGCGCCTGTGCCGCCAGGCCGACATCGTGGTCGCCGCGGTCGGCCGGCCACGGATGATCGACGCCAGCTGGCTGAAGCCCGGCGCGGTGGTGATCGACGTCGGCATCAACCGCATCGAAGAAGATGGCCGCACCCGGCTGGTCGGCGACGTCGACTACGCCAGCTCCCTGCCCGTGGCCTCGGCGATCACCCCGGTGCCGGGCGGCGTCGGTCCGATGACCATCGCCATGCTGATGCAGAACACCCTGACCGCTGCCCGCCAGCAGCGTGCGCACGCGTCGGCCGCCACGGCCGCGGAGGAGGCAGCATGCCGTTCAGCCTGCTGAAGTACGGTCTGTCCTCGGAGTATCCGGCGGAGGTCGACCTGCCGGCACCGAAGGAACTCAAGGACAGCTATGACGTGGTGATCATCGGCGGTGGCGGCCACGGCCTGGCCACCGCCTACTACCTGGCCAGGTACCACGGCGTGACCAACGTCGCGGTGCTGGAGAAGGCCTACCTGGGCGGCGGCAATACCGCGCGCAACACCGCGGTGATCCGCTCGAACTACCTCACCAGCGAAGGCGTGCGCTTCTATACCGAGTCGGTGAAGCTGTTCAAGGCGCTCTCCAACGAGTTCGACTTCAACATCATGTACTCCGAGCGCGGCCAGCTGACCCTGGCCCACACCGACGCCACGGTGCGCGCCTTCCGCCAGCGCGCCGAAGTGAACAGGCACTTCGGCGGCCGCACCGAGATGATCGACCGCCAGCAGATCCGCGAACTGGTGCCGACGCTCAACCTCGACCCCGGCCACCTGCCGGTGCTCGCCGGGCTCTGGCATATCGACGGCGCGACGGCCCGGCATGATGCGGTGGCCTGGGGCTACGCCAAGCAGGCGGCCAAGCGTGGGGTGGAGATCCACCCGCTCACCGAAGCGCAGGATTTCGTGGTCGAGAACGGCCGTGTCGCCGCGGTGAAGACCAACCGCGGCACCGTGCGCTGTGGCTGCGTGGTGCAGGCGATCGCCGGCTACAGTTCGCTGCTGATGAACAAGCTGGGCATTCGTGCACCGATCCACAGCTATCCGCTGCAGGCGATGGTGACCCAGCCGTTCAAGCCGTTCCTCGACCCGCTGGTGAGTTCCTCGGCGCTGCACTGCTACGTGCAGCAGACCGGCCGCGGCGAAGTAGTGATCGGCGGAGGTTCCGATCCCTACCCGCTGTACAACACCCGCTCCACCCTGGAACTCAAGGAGGGCCTGTTGGCCCATGCCATCGAGATGTTCCCCTTCCTCGCCAACGCCCGATTGATGCGCCAGTGGGCCGGCATCACCGACATGACCCCCGACTACAGCCCGATCATGGGTCTGTCGCCGCTGGAGAACTACTACCTGGACGCCGGTTGGGGCACCTGGGGCTTCAAGGCCACACCGATCTGCGGCAAGACCATGGCCGAGCTGGTCGCCAGCGGCGGCAAGGTCCCGGAGCTCATCCGCCCCTTCGCCCTGGAACGCTTCTCGCGCTTCCAGCAGGTCAACGAGATGGGCGCCACGGCGGCCAGCCACTGATGACGACGCACCGGATTCTTTCATGTAGGCGCGAGCTTGCTCGCGATCACGGCGTCAGCCGCCTCCCGGCCTTGCCCGCATCGCCGCATTCGCCAGCAAGCTGGCTCCTACGCTTACCGATCACCCAGCCTTGCTTGCCAAGGAGTCAATCATGAAGATCATGCCCTGCCCCCTCAACGGCCCGCGCAACATCAGCGAATTCACCTACGGCGGCGAGCTCAAGCAGATGCCCGACCCGCAGGCCTGCAGCGATGACGAGTGGGCCGATTACGTCTTCAACAGCGACAACCGTGCCGGCGTGGTCACCGAGTGGTGGCTGCACAACGCCTCCAGCTACTGGTTCCTCGCCGAGCGCCATACCGTCAGCGACGAGATCATCCGCACCTTCGACCCGAAGGAGCTCTTCGACCGCCGCGTCGACTTCGCCCAGCCGGCGGCGCGCCAGGAGGTGATCGCATGACCGCCTTCAACCGCCTGCCCGCGCCCATGGGCCTGCTGATCGACCGCGAGCGGCCGCTGGCCTTCAGCTTCGACGGCAAGAACTACCAGGGCCTGCAGGGCGACAGCATCGCCAGTGCGCTGCTCGCCAACGGCCGCTGGCTGATGTCGCGCTCGTTCAAGTACCACCGTCCGCGCGGGCCCCTCAGCCTGGCCGGGCAGGATGCCAATACCCTGGTGCAGTTGCCCGACGAGCCCAATGCGCTGGCCGACATGCAGGCGCTCGCCGAGGGTCTCGAGGTCGGCGGGCAGAACTTCGCCGGCTCCCTGGACAATGATCGCGATGCCCTGCTCGGGCATTTCTCGCGCTTCATGCCGGTCGGCTTCTACTACCGCTCCTTCTACAAGCCCCAGGGCATCTGGAAGGTCTGGGAGCCGGTCATCCGCAAGAAGGCCGGCCTCGGCGTGCTGAACCTGAAGTTCCAGCCGGAGTACCACGACAAGGCCTTCCTCTTCGTCGACGTCGCGGTGGTCGGCGCCGGGCCGGCCGGGCTCAGCGCCGCGCTGCATGCCGCCAACGCCGGTGCCAAAGTGTTGCTCGTCGAGCAGCAGCCCTACCTCGGTGGCGCGCTGGCCTGGGCGCGCTTCGACCTCGAAGGCGTACGCGCCGGGGCGCTGCGCGAGCGGCTGGTGGAGGCCGTGGAACGGCACCCGAACATTCGTATCCTCACGGAGGCGACCTGCAACGCCTGGTTCACCGACAACTTCCTGCCGGTGATCCAGGGCACGCGGCTGTACAAGGTGCGCGCCAGGGAGTGCATCGTGGCCGCCGGCGCCTTCGACCAGCCGGTGGTGTTCCGCAACAACGACCTGCCCGGCGTCATGCTCACCAGTGCCGCCCAGCGGCTGATGAAGCTCTACGCGGTGAAACCGGGCAACCGCGCGGTGGTGCTGACCGGCAACGACGACGGCTACCTCGCCGCGCTCGATCTGCACGAGGCCGGGGTGAGCGTCGCCGCGGTCATCGACATGCGCGCCGCGCCCGCCGACGGCCTGCTGATCACCGCCCTGCAGACCCGCGGCATCCCCCACCTGCCGGGGCATACCGTCTACGAGGCACTGCACGCCAAGGGCATGCGCCACGTCAGCGGCGTCGACGTGCGCCGGATCGTCGGCGAGGGTCAGGTCGCCGGCGACAGCCAGCGCATCGACTGCGACCTGCTGTGCATGTCCGCCGGTTACATGCCGGCCTACCAGTTGCTGTGCCAGGCCGGCGGAAAACTGGCCTACGACGACGCCCAGGCCGCCTTCAGCCTCAGCGGCCTGCCGCAGCGGCTGGACGTCGCCGGCTCGGTGAACGGCCTGCACGCCCTGGACAACGTGCTTCTCGACGGCGCGCGGGCCGCTGGCGGCGCCACCGAGCGCCTGGGCCTGGGCGGCAGCGCGGAGGCGATCTACGCCGCCGAGCCGAGGGTTAATTTCGACTGGCCGATCTTCCCCCATCCGGACGGCAAGGATTTCGTCGACTTCGACGAGGACCTGCAGGTGCGCGACATCGTCAACGCCACCCGCCACGGTTATCGCGACGTGCAACTGGTCAAGCGCTTCTCCACCGTCGGCATGGGCCCGTCCCAGGGCCGCCATTCGGCGCTGCCCACCGCGCGCCTGGTGGCCAGGGCCACCGGCCGCAGCGTCAGCGAGACCGGAGTGACCACCGCGCGACCGCCATTCGTCGCGGAAAAGCTCGCCCATGTCGCCGGGCGCGGCTTCGACCCCTACCGGCAGACACCCATGCACCAGCGGCACCTGGAAGCCGGCGCGAAGATGATGCCCGCCGGCATCTGGCAGCGCCCGGCCTACTACGGCAAGGCCGAGGACCGCGAGCGCTGCATGCAGGAAGAGGCGCTGCACGTGCGGCAGAAGGTCGGCCTCATCGACGTCTCCACCCTCGCGGCCTCGACGTGCGCGGCCCGGACGCCGCCGAGCTGCTCGAACGCCTCTACACCTTCGCCTTCGCCAAGCAGCCGGAAGGCCGTTCGCGCTATGCGCTGATGACCAACGAACACGGCGTGGTGATCGACGACGGCGTCTGCGCGCGCTTCGCGCCGAACCACTTCTACGTCACCGCCACCACCAGCGGGGTCGACCGCCTCTACCAGCAGATGCTCAAGTGGAACGCGCAGTGGCGCCTGGACGTCGACGTCACCAACGTCACCGCCGCGCTGGCCGCGGTCAACCTGGCCGGACCGGACTCGCGCCAGGTACTGCAGACACTGTGCAGCGACGTCGACCTGTCGGCCGAGGGCTTCCCCTACCTCGGCGTGCGCCAGGGCACGGTGGCCGGCATCCCGGCGCGGCTGCTGCGGGTCGGCTTCGTCGGCGAGCTGGGCTACGAGATCCACGTCCCGGCGCGCTACGGCGAAGCCCTCTGGGATGCGCTGATGCAGGCCGGCCGCGCCTTCGACATCCGCCCCTTCGGCGTCGAGAGTCAGCGCCTGCTGCGCCTGGAGAAAGGCCACGTGATCATCGGCCAGGACACCGACGGCATGACCCATCCGGCCGAGATCGACATGGGCTGGGCCATCGCCCGCCGCAAGCCGTTCTTCGTCGGCAAGCGCTCGGTGCAGATCCTCGAGGCCCAGCCGCTCGCGCGCAAACTGGTCGGCTTCAGCCTGCCGAAGGAGACGAGCAAGCCGCTGGAAGGCCACCTGGTGCTCGACGGCGAGGCCATCAGCGGCAGCGTCACTTCCTGCGAATACTCGCGCACACTGGACCGGATCATCGGCCTGGCCTATGCGGCCAGCGGGCAATGCACCCCGGGAAGCCATATCCCGATCCGGGTCGAGGGCGGCGAAGTGGTACAGGCCACGGTGGTCGAACTGCCGTTCTTCGATCCGCACAACCAACGCCAGGAGCTGTGAACATGGCCACTCTGCAAGCACAAGACTTCAGCGAGCGCAGCCCGCTGTACCCCCGGCACGCCGGCGCGCGGCTCGGCCAGCTGGGCCATGCCGCCGTGGTCGCCGGCTATGGCGACGGCGACGAAGGCGCGCAGCTGCAACGCTGCGCGCTGATCGACCTGAGCAACCTGGCGCGGGTCGGCTTTCGCGGCAACGCCGCGGCCGGATACCTGCAGGCCAGGGGCTACCGCCTGCCGGACCGGCCGAACCAGGCACAGCCGCAGGAAGACGGCAGCCTGGTCGCGCGCCTGTCGCAGAGCGAATACCTGCTGCTCGGCAGCCTGCGCGACGCGGGCAGCCGCATCCAGCAGGAAGAGGCCGGCTGGCAGCTCGGCGACAGCGCCAACTATCTGCTGCCGCGCCAGGACAGCCACGCCTGGCTGCTGTTGACCGGCGAGCAGGTCAGCGCGGTGATGGCCAAGCTCTGCGGCGTCGACCTGCGTGCCGAGTCCTTCCCGCCCGGCTCGGTGGCGCAGACCTCGGCGGCGCGGATCAACGTCATCGTCATCAACGCGCCCCAGGGCGAGTTGCCGTGCCTGCAGTTGCTCTGCGACCGGGCGTCGGCCAGCTATTTCTGGGATGCGCTGCTCGACGCCATGGCCGAATTCGACGGCCGGCCGGCGGGTATCGACGCCCTGCTCTGAGCCGCCAGGAACGGAAAGCATCGCCTACGGGTTCGGGCAATCCACAGGGATATGAATGCCGAAGGTCTGAAGCCTGAAAAGCATCGCCCCGGGGCGGGCCTCCCACAAAAGCGGGCGGTGCACACCGTACCCTGTGGGAGGCGCGCCCTCGCGGCGATGCGGGCCGCAGGCCCGCCTTCAACCTTCGAGCACTCCCGAAACAGGAGAAACTACATGGCCAGCAGCGAAGACGCCGAATCCGAACGCGACACCGACTACCGAGTCCCCGCCCTGCAACGCGGCCTGAGCATCCTGCAGATGTTCGGCGCCCGCCAGCGCACCCTCGGCAGCCAGGAGATCGCCGAACGCCTTGGCGTCAGCGTGTCGGCGATCTACCGCATCGTGCATACCCTGAACGAGATGGGCTACCTCAGGAAGGTCGCCAAGAACACCTACGAACTGGGGCCGCAGGTGGTCTCCGACGGCTTCGCCTACCTGGCCAGCCGCGACCTGGTGGACATCGCCCAGCCCCACCTCAATGCCCTGCGCGACCGCACCTCGCTGTCCTGCCACCTGAGCATCCGCGAGCAGACCGATAGTCTCTACATCTACCGCGCCTTCGCCGCCCAGCGGCTGTCGGTGAACATCCCCATCGGCACGCGCATCCCCTGCCACTGCACCGCCATGGGGCGTATCCTGCTGACCGGCCTGTCGCCGATGGCGCTGGACAGCCTCTACCTGCACGTGCGCCTCGACGACTACCCGCCGCCGGCGCCGAAGACCCTGCCGGAGCTGCAGCAGACCATCGAGGAGGACCGCTCGCGCGGCTGGGTGCTGCACCGCTCCGACTACTCCACCGCCATCGCCTGTGGCATCCACGACCACCTCGGCGACGTGGTCGCGGCCATCAACCTCTCCGGCCCCGAGGCGGTCATGGACAATCCGCAGGCCCGGGAACGCTTTCTGCATGAGTTGCAGCACACCGCACAGGCGATTTCCCGGGAGTTGGGGGCAGCATGACGCACCATCGAAAAACAGTGAGCATCCGCTGCGCGAGCGAAGACGACATCCCCGCGCTCTGCGGCCTGCTCGGCCAGTTGTTCGCGCAGGAAGCCGAGTTCGCCCCGGACCCGGCTGCCCAGCAGCGCGGCCTGCACGCGATCGTCGGCGATGCGCAAAAAGGGCAGATACTGGTCGCCTGTCAGGACGAGCGCATCGTCGCCATGGTCAGCCTGCTCTACAGCGTCTCTACGGCGTTGGGGTCCAGGGTCGCGTTGCTGGAGGACATGGTGGTCGATGCGGCGCACCGTGGCGACGGTATCGGCTCCGCGCTGCTGCGGTACGCCATCGATTTCGCCCGCGAGCAGAGTTGCCGGCGCATCACCCTGCTCACCGACCAGGACAACCGGGCGGCGCAACGCTTCTATGCGCGCCACGGCTTCGGCCAGTCGCCGATGATCGCGCTGCGTCTGGCGCTGCCGTGACCGACAGCCGACGGTTTTCGAGGCGGGAATAGAAAGGAGGAAGGGCGCGGGCCGGGGCAAGCCCGGCACGGCCAGACGGGGAACGGCAGCCAGCGGGTTTCGCCCCGCTTACCACTCCCCGGCGAGCGATCAGGCGATGCCGTAGCTCATCAGGCGCTCGTAGCGACGCGCCAGCAGCGCATCGGTATCCAGCGACTTGAGCATGTGCAGCTGGCTGTTGAGCTGTTCGCGCATGGCCGCGGCCATGACGGCCGGGTTGCGATGGGCGCCGCCCAGCGGCTCGGGGATCACTTTGTCGACGATGCCCAGGTCCTTCAGGCGCTCGGCGGTGACGCCCATGGCCTCGGCCGCTTCCGGCGCCTTCTCGGCGGTGCGCCAGAGGATCGAGGCGCAGCTTCCGGCGAGATCACCGCGTAGGTGGAATACTGCAGCATGTTCAGCTGGTCGCAGACACCGATGGCCAGCGCGCCGCCGGAACCGCCCTCGCCGATCACGGTGGCGATAATCGCGTCTTCAGCCGCGCCATCACGCGCAGGTTCCAGGCGATGGCCTCGCTCTGGTTGCGCTCCTCGGCATCGATGCCCGGGTAGGCGCCGGGGGTGTCGATGAAGGTCAGGATCGGCATCTTGAAGCGCTCGGCCATCTCCATCAGACGGCAGGCCTTGCGGTAGCCCTCGGGGCGCGGCATGCCGAAGTTGCGGCGTACCTTCTCGCGCACCTCGCGGCCCTTCTGGTGGCCGATGATCATCACCGGCTGGCCGTCCAGGCGAGCGGTACCGCCGACGATGGCGGCATCATCGGAGAAGTGGCGATCACCGTGCAGCTCTTCGAACTCGGTGAACAGGTGGTTGATGTAGTCGAGGGTATAGGGCCGCTGCGGGTGGCGGGCCAGGCGGGCGATCTGCCAGCTGGTCAGATTGCCGAAGATGCTTTCGGTGAGCGATTCGCTCTTGTCCTGCAGGCGGGCAATCTCATCGCCGATGTTCAGCGAGTTGTCGTTACCGACCAGGCGCAATTCTTCGATCTTGGCTTGCAGGTCGGCGATCGGCTGTTCGAAATCCAGGAAATTCGGGTTCATAGGCATCCGTCATGCGTCGACGGCCAGGCGGCCGGGAGGCTGTTCCGTTTTTTGCGCCTTACCTTACGGGAGCGGCGCATTCAGGTCGAACAAAAATTGTTCTGAACCATGACCCGGTCAACACCGGGCCGTTCGGGGCGGGCTCGGAAAGCGCTCATCCAGCGGATTTTCCAAGCCAGACCCTCTAGCGGTATTGCAGGAAGACGTTGTCGCGCCCGAACTGGTCACGCAATGCCTGAATCAAGTTGTCGGCCGGGTCGATTCGCCAGCTCTCGCCGAACTGCAGCAAGGCCCGCGCATCGGCGCCGGTGTATTCCAGGGTGATCGGGCAGGCGCCGCGGTGGCGGCCGCAGACATCGGCCAGCCAGCGCATGCGATCGCCCTTGAGCGCTTCGCTGACGACCTTCACCCGCAGGCTTTCGGCCAGCCCGGTACGCGCCTCTTCCAGGCTCATCACGCGCTTGGCGCGCAGGCGCAGGCCGCCGGAGAAGTCATCGTTGCTGACCTCGCCCTCGACCACCACCAGGGCATCGGTCTGCAGCAGCGCCTGGGCACTGGCGAAGGCCTCGGCGAACAGCGAGGCCTCGATGCGCCCGGAGCGGTCGTCGAGGGTGATGAAGCCCATCTTGTCGCCCTTCTTGTTCTTCATCACCCGCAGGTTGACGATCAGCCCGGCCACGGTCTGCTCGCCGCGGGCCGGGCGCAGGTCGATGATGCGCTGGCGGGCGAAGCGCCGCACCTCGCCCTCGTATTCGTCGATCGGGTGGCCGGTCAGGTACAGGCCGAGGGTGTCCTTCTCGCCCTTGAGGCGCTCCTTGATCGACAGCTCGCGGGCCTTGCGGTGGTTGGCGTAGACATCCGCCTCGGGCTCGGCGAAGAGTCCGCCGAACAGATCCATATGGCCGCTTTCCTCGCTGCGCGCGGTCTGTTCGGCGGCCTGTACCGCCTCCTCCATGGCCGCCAGCAGCACCGCGCGGTTGCGGTCGATGTTGGCCTGGTAGGCCTTGGCTTCCTCATGGAAGTACGGGCCCAGGCGGTCCAGCGCGCCGGAGCGGATCAGCGCCTCGAGGGTGCGCTTGTTGATGCGCTTGAGGTCGATCCGCGCGCAGAAGTCGAACAAGTCCTTGAACGGCCCACCCTCGGCACGGCATTCGGCGATGGCTTCGACCGGCCCTTCGCCGACGCCCTTGACCGCGCCCAGGCCGTAGACGATGCGGCCGTCGTCGTTGACGGTGAACTTGAACTCGGAGACGTTGACGTCCGGCGGATCGATGCGCAGCTTCATGCTGCGGCACTCCTCGATGAGGATCACCACCTTGTCGGTGTTGTGCATATCCGCCGAGAGCACCGCGGCCATGAACGGCGCCGGGTAGTGCGCCTTGAGCCAGGCGGTCTGGTAGGAGACCAGGCCGTAGGCCGCCGAGTGCGACTTGTTGAAGCCGTAGCCGGCGAATTTCTCCACCAGGTCGAAGATGTTGCCCGCCAGGTCGGGCTCGATACCGTTATTCGTGCAGCCTTCGATGAAGCCACCGCGTTGCTTGGCCATCTCCTCGGGCTTCTTCTTGCCCATGGCACGACGCAGCATGTCCGCGCCGCCGAGGGTGTAGCCGGCCATGACCTGGGCGATCTGCATCACCTGTTCCTGGTACAGGATGATGCCGTAGGTGGGCTTGAGCACCGGCTCGAGGCCCGCGTACTGGTAGTCCGGGTGCGGGTAGGAGACCTCGGCCCGGCCGTGCTTGCGGTTGATGAAGTCGTCCACCATGCCCGACTGCAGCGGGCCGGGACGGAACAGCGCCACCAGTGCGATGAGGTCTTCCAGGCAGTCCGGCTTGAGCTTCTTGATCAGCTCCTTCATGCCGCGCGATTCGAGCTGGAACACCGCCGTGGTCTCGGCCTTCTGCAGCAGCTGGTAGGTCGGTTTGTCGTCCAGCGGGATGAAGTCGATGTTGACCAGTTCCTCATCCGAGGCACCGTCGCGCTTCTGGACGCGATGGATGGTCTCCAGCGCCCACTTGATGATGGTCAGGGTGCGCAGGCCGAGGAAGTCGAACTTCACCAGGCCGGCCTGCTCGACGTCGTCCTTGTCGAACTGGGTCACCAGGCCCCCGCCTTCCTCGTCGCAGGCGATCGGCGCGAAGTCGGTCAGCTTGGTCGGCGCGATCACCACGCCGCCGGCATGCTTGCCGGTGCCGCGGGTGATGCCTTCGAGCTTGAGCGCCATGTCCCAGATTTCCTTGGCGTCCTCGTCGACGGCGAGGAAGTCGCGCAGCGGCTCCTCCATCTCGTAGGCCTTGTCCAGGGTCATGCCGACTTCAAAGGGGATCATCTTCGACAGCCGGTCGGCCAGGCCGTAGGACTTGCCCTGCACCCGCGCCACGTCGCGCACCACCGCCTTGGCCGCCATCGAGCCGAAGGTGATGATCTGGCTCACCGCGTTGCGCCCGTAGGCCTCGGCCACGTAGTCGATCACCCGGTCGCGGCCGTCCATGCAGAAGTCGACGTCGAAGTCGGGCATGGAAATCCGCTCGGGGTTGAGGAAGCGTTCGAACAGCAGGTCGTAGGCCAGCGGATCGAGGTCGGTGATCTTCAGCACGTAGGCCACCAGCGAACCGGCACCCGAACCCCGGCCGGGGCCGACCGGCACGCCGTTGTTCTTGGCCCACTTGATGAAATCCATCACGATCAGGAAGTAACCGGGAAAGCCCATCTGGATAATGGTGCCCAGCTCGAACTCGAGGCGGTCGATGTAGACCTGCTTCTTCGCCTCGTAGTCGGGCGTGTCCTTGGGCAGCAACACTTCCAGGCGCTCCTCCAGGCCTTCGTACGACACCTGGCGCAGGTAGTCATCGATGGTCATGCCTTCGGGCACGGGGAAGTTCGGCAGGAAGTAGGTGCCCAGCTGCACCTCGATGTTGCAGCGCCTGGCGATCTCGACGGTGTTTTCCAGCGCCTCGGGCAGGTCGGCGAACAGCTCGGCCATCTCCTCGGGCGTCTTCAGGTACTGCTGGTCGGAGTAGCTGCGCGGCCGGCGCGGATCATCCAGGGTGCGCCCCTCGCCGATGCACACGCGCGTCTCATGGGCCTCGAAATCCTCCTGCTTGAGGAAGCGCACGTCGTTGGTCGCCACCAGTGGCGTGCCGCTGCGCGCGGCGAGGGCGACCGCGGCGTGCAGATGCTCCTCGTCGTGGACCCGGCTGGTGCGTTGCACCTCGAGATAGAAGCGCTCCGGAAATACCTCCCGCCATTCGGCCAGACGGGCGTCGGCCAGGGCTTCGTCGCCGTTGAGCAGCGCCTGGCCGATCTCCCTTCCTTGGCGCCGGACAGGGCGATCAGCTTCGGCGGCCTGCTTCACCCAGTCGCGTTCGATGATCACCAGGTCATTGCGCTGACCTTCGGTCCAACCGCGGGAAACCAGTTCGGTGAGGTTGCGGTAGCCCGTGGCATTCATCGCCAGCAGGGTCAGGCGGCTGAGCGGGCCGTCCTCGTCGCAGCCGGCCAGCCAGATATCGGCGCCGCAGATCGGCTTGATCCCGGCCCCCTGCGCCGCCTTGTAGAACTTCACCAGCGAGCACATGTTGCTCATGTCGGTCACCGCCACCGCCGGCATTCCGCCCGCCGCCACCGCCTTGATCAGCGGCTTGACCCGCACCAGCCCATCGACCAGCGAGTACTCGGTGTGCAGACGGAGATGGACGAATGAAACAGGCATGGACGGCCCCTGGGCTGGAAAAACGACAAGCGCGGGATTGTACCGGAAAGCGGCGACGG
Organism: Pseudomonas sp. BAY1663; assembly: GCF_000582595.1. Taxonomy (NCBI): domain Bacteria; kingdom Pseudomonadati; phylum Pseudomonadota; class Gammaproteobacteria; order Pseudomonadales; family Pseudomonadaceae; genus Pseudomonas; species Pseudomonas sp. BAY1663. The sequence continues at coordinate 94,085 of NZ_AZSV01000004.1, read as the reverse complement.
CCTGGGGGAGAAGCCGGCGTACGGAACCCGGCGCGGCCGCTCAGAGCCTCAGGCTAGAGGAGATGGATCAACGAGCAGGACGTTGCCCGGCAGGCTCGCCTCCACGGCGGCCCGTTCGAGCAGCTCCCGTACCGGCGCAAAGGAACGTCGGTGGATCGGCGTCGGCCCCAGCTGGCGCAGCGCCTCGAGATGGCTGGGCGTCGGGTAGCCCTTGTGCCCGGCCAGGCCATAGCCGGGATAGCAGAGATCCAGCGCCTGCATCTCGCGGTCGCGGCTGACCTTCGCCAGGATCGAGGCCGCGGCGATGGCCGGAACCTGGCCGTCGCCCTGGATCACCGGCGCGCTGGGGACGTTCAGGCGGGGACAGCGGTTGCCGTCGATCAGTGCCAGCCGCGGGGTGACGCTCAACCCCTCCACCGCGCGCTGCATCGCCAGCATGGTCGCATGCAGGATGTTCAGCCGATCGATCTCTTCCACCTCGCACGCGCCACGTACCAGGCCAGCGCCTTCTCGCAGATCTCGTCGAACAGCGCTTCGCGGCGCGCCTCGCTGAGCTTCTTCGAATCGTTCAGGCCGATGATCGGCCGTGCCGGATCGAGGATCACCGCCGCGGTGACCACCGGCCCGCAGAGCGGCCCACGGCCGACCTCGTCGACGCCCGCCACGAGCTCCTCGACCAGGTTGAAATCGAGCCCGAACTGCATCAGCGGACTCCCACCAGGCGCAGCACGGCATCGGCCGCCTGACTCGAGGCATCGCAACGCAAGGTGCGATGGATGCTGTCGAAGCCCTCGGTCTGGACCTCGCCACCATCCAGCAACGGTGACAACGCCTGGGCCAGCGCCTCCGGCGTCGCCGCATCCTGCAGCAGCTCGGGGACCAACAGGCGCTGCGCCAGCAGGTTGGGCAGCGCCACGTAGGGGCTCTTCACCAGGCGCCGGAGAATGCGGTAGGTCAGCGGCGCCACGCTGTAGGCCACCACCATCGGCCGCTTGAACAGCAGCGCCTCCAGCGTTGCCGTGCCGGAAGCGATCAGCACCGCGTCGCAGGCGGCCAGCGCCTCATGGGAACGGCCGTCGAGCAGGGTCAGCGGCAGGTCCCGCGTCGCCAGCATCTGCTCCAGCTGCAGCCGCCGCTCGGGACTGGCGCAGGGCATCACGAAGCGGATACCGGGGCGCATGGCCCGTAGTCGCTCGGCGGCACTGAGGAACAGCTCACCCAGACGCGCCACTTCCCCGCCACGGCTGCCGGGCATCAGCGCCACGACCAGCCCCTCCTGCGGCAGGCCGAGCTCCCCGCGGGCTGCCGCACGATCGGCGCACAGCGGAATGGCATCGGCCAGCGGATGCCCGACGAAGCGCACCGGCACCTGATGGGCATCGTAGAACTTCGCCTCGAAGGGAAACAGTGTGAGCATCAGGTCGCAGGCTTCGCGGATCTTCAGTACCCGTTTCTGCCGCCAGGCCCAGACCGAAGGGCTGACATAGTGCACGGTCTTGATGCCGGCGCGCCTCAGCTTGAGCTCCAGGCCCAGGTTGAAATCCGGTGCATCGATGCCGATGAAGACGTCCGGGCGGACCTCGACCAGCGTTTCCACCAGTCTTCTGCGCCGGGCCAGCAACTCGGGCAGCCGGCCGAGCACCTCGACCAGCCCCATCACCGCCAGGCGCTCGAGCGGAAAATAGGACACCAGCCCCTCGGCCTGCATGCGCGAGCCGCCGACGCCAATGAACTCGACGTTTCCATGCTGGGCCTTGAGTGCCTGCATGAGCCCGGCGCCGAGGATGTCGCCGGAGGACTCGCCGGCAACCAGCGCGACCCTGAGCGGCCGGTTCATCTCAGCGGGTGATGCCACGGGTGGAGGCCTGGATGGAATCGCGGAACAACGCGACCTCGGGGAATGCCTGCGCGCTCTCGGCCAGTTCGGCGAGCGCTGCTTCCACTGTCAAACCCTTGCGGTAGACGGTTTTATAGGCACTGCGCAAGGCATGCACGGCTTCGTTGCTGAAACCCCGTCGACGCATGCCTTCGAAATTCATGCTGCGCGCTTCCGCCGGGTTGCCGAAGACCGTCACGAATGCCGGCACGTCCTTGCCGATGGCGGTGCCCATGCCCGAGAAGCTGTGGGCGCCGATATGGCAGAACTGGTGCACCAGCGTGTAGCCGGACAGGATCGCCCAGTCGCCCACGTGCACGTGCCCGGCCAGTGCGGTGTTGTTGACCAGGATGCAATGGTCGGCGATCACGCTGTCGTGGCCGATGTGCGCATAGGCCATGATCAGGTTGTGATTGCCGATGGTGGTTTCGGAACGATCCTGGATCGTTCCGCGGTGGATGGTGACGCCCTCGCGGATCACGTTGTGATCGCCGATCACCAGCCGCGTCGGTTCCCCCTTGTACTTCAGGTCGGGCGTGTCCTCGCCGACCGAGGAGAACTGATAGATGCGGTTGTGCCGGCCGATGCGGGTCGGCCCCTTGATGATCACGTGGGAAGCGATCACCGTTCCCTCGCCAATTTCGACATCCGGCCCGATGATCGACCAGGGCCCGACCTGGACGTCATCCGCCAGCCGGGCCGCAGGATCGATGATGGCGCGAGGGTCGATCAAACTCATATTTCCTGTTCCGCGCAGATGATCTCGCCCGAGCAGACCGGCTTGCCATCGACGCTGGCCCGACAATCGAACTTCCAGATGCCGCGCTTGACACTGAGGAAGGTCGCCTCGAGCACCAACTGGTCACCAGGGCGCACCGGCTGGCGGAAGCGCAGCTTGTCGGAGCCGACGAAGTAATACAGGGTGCCATCGGAAGGCCGGACGCCCATCATCTTGAATCCGAGCAAGCCGGCCGCCTGGGCCATCGCCTCGATGATCAGCACGCCCGGCATGATCGGGTGCTGCGGGAAGTGTCCGTTGAAGAACGGCTCATTGATGGTTACGTTCTTGTAGGCGCGAATGCGCTTGGCCTCGGTATCCAGCTCGACCACCCGGTCGACCAGCAGGAACGGGTAGCGGTGAGGCAGGTATTCGCGAATCTCGTTGATATCCATCATGTCAGGAAAGAGCCTGTAAAAAAGTATAGGGCTGCCTGCGCCAGAGCTTGCGCCAACATCGCCAGGCGTTACCCCGAAAAAACCGGATCAGACGGTGAGTTCAGGCATCAGAAGCCGGATTCTGGGCCTGGGTCACGGCAGCCAGGCTTTTTTCCAGCTGCTGCAGCCGCCGAGCCATGTCATCCAGCTGGCGAATGCGCGCGGCGCTTTTTCTCCAATCGGCGGCATTCTGCATCGCGGTCCCCGAGGAATAGCTGCCTGGCTCACTGATGGAACGCGTGACCATGGTCATCCCGGTGACGAATACGTTGTCGCAGACCTCGATGTGACCCACCATGCCGACCCCGCCCGCGATCATGCAGTTGCGTCCGATCTTGGTGCTGCCCGAAATCCCCACACAACCCGCCATCGCGGTGTTATCGCCGACCTGCACGTTGTGCGCGATCATGATCTGGTTGTCCAGCTTGACGCCGTTGCCGATCAGGGTATCGGACAATGCGCCGCGGTCGATCGTGGTATTGGAGCCGATCTCGACATCGTCACCGATCCGGACGCCGCCGATCTGGGCGATTTTCTGCCACGCGCCCTTTTCCTTGGCGAAGCCGAAACCCTCACCGCCGATCACCGCACCCGACTGGATGACCACGCGCTTGCCGATCACCACATCGTGATAGAGCGTGACCCGCGGCGCCAGCCGCCCACCCTCGCCGATCCGGCTGCGCGCACCGATGAACGACTGTGCGCCGACCACTACGTCCGCGCCGATGCTCGCGCCCGACTCGATGACCGCGTAGGCGCCGATACTGGCCGAAGGATGAACCTCCGCGTCGGCCGCTACCACCGCGGTGGGATGAATCCCGCTGGATGCCGCGGGACGGGTCTCGAACAGGTGCGAGGCATGGGCGTAGGCGAGGTAAGGATCGTCCACGACGATCGCCGCGCCCTCATGGCCCTGTGCATCGGCAGGCGACAACAGCACCGCAGCCGCCCGGCTGGTCGCGAGGTACTTGCGATACTGGCTATTGGCAAGGAAGCTCAGTTGGGTAGGGCCGGCTTCCTGCAAGGTCGCGAGCCCGTCGATGGGCTGGGCGGCATCGCCGCGCAGGCTACCACCCAGCTCTTCGGCCAGTTGGCCAAGCGTAAGGACTGCGCCGGACATATCAGCGCAGCTGGTTCATGCGCTCGATGACTTGGCGGGTGATGTCGTACTGCGGCTTGACATCGACCACGGCACCGCGCTCGAGCACCAGATCATAGTTGCCTTTCTTGATGACCTCTTCCACCGCCTGGTCCAGCTTGGGCTTGAGCTGCTTGAGCATGTCCCGGTCGGCGACGGCCTTGGCCTCGTTCAGCTCCTTGGACTGGAACTGGAAGTCACGCGCCTTCTGCTTGAATTCGAGTTCGAGGCGCTCGCGTTCGGCCTGTTGCATCTTGTCGCCATCCTTGACCAGGCGGTCCTGGATGCGCTTGGCATCGCTTTCCAGCGTCTTGAGCTTGGTCAGCTGGGGGCCGAACTTCTTCTCGGCATCCACCGCATAGCGCTTGGCGGCATCGGATTCGAGCAGTGCCATCTGGTAGTTCATGACCGCGATCTTCATCTCGGCGAACGCGGGGGTCGCCACCAGTGCGGCAACGACGAGGAACAGTTGAGTCAACTTACGCACGGTATACACCACTCCTGAAAGAAAGCACTGCAGCATGACGCTGCAGCGTTAGAACGTTTGTCCCAGCGAGAACTGGAAGACCTGGGTATCGGCATCGTCCGGCTTGACCACCGGCATCGCCAGGCTGAAGCTCAGCGGGCCCATGGCGGTAATCCAGGTCAGGCCGACACCGACCGAACTGGCCATGTCGCCGAAGTCGATATCGCTGCAGTTCTCCGAGCCGGACGGGCAGTTGGTGTCGAATACATTACCAACATCCCAGAACAAGGAGGTGCGCAACGAGCGCTGGTCCTTGACGAACGGCATCGGGAACAGCACTTCCAGGCCACCCTGGATCAGCACGTTGCCACCGAACGGCAGCGGATCCTGATCCGGATCGGCGATGGTTCCCGGCCGCGTTCCGTCACTCGGCGTACTGCGCGGGCCGAGGCTGCTGTCCTCGAAGCCACGCACCGAGTTGAAACCACCGGCGTAGTAATGCTCGTAGAACGGCAGGCGCGAGGTCGAGCCGTAGGCGTCGCCGTAGCCCAGGCGGGTATGCATGCGCAGGGTGTAGTCCTTGCTCATCGGCACGAACAGCTGGCCGTTGTAGTCGAGTTTGTAGAACGACAGGTCGCTGCCCGGGATGGTGGTTTCGAGGACCAGGCTCTGCGAGTGGCCACGGGTGGCCAGCACGCCGCGGTTCAGGGTCGATTCCGACCAGCCCACCGAGGCCTTGAAGTTGAGGAAGCTGTCGCCCTCCTCTTCCATGAAATCGAAGATCTCGTCGACGGTGTAGCGACCGGTATCCAGGTCGTCCTGCTGGATCGACAGGCCGAACGACAGACGCGAGGTCTCGCTGATCGGATAGCCGATGTTCACGCCCGCGCCCAGGCTGTCCACCGAATAGCTGGACACGTCGTAGTCCAGTTCGTCGTAGTCGGTGGTGCGGTAGAAGGCGTTGTAGCCGAGGCTGACGCCGTCTTCGGTCCAGTAGGGGTCGACGAAGCCGAAGTTGTAGCGCGACTGGTATTCACTGCGGGTCAGGCCGAGCGATACCCGGTTACCGGTACCGAGGAAGTTGTTCTGGCTGATCGAACCACCGAGGATGAGACCGGCGTTCTGGGCGAAACCGATACTCGCCATGATCGAACCGGAGGGCTGCTCCTCGACGCTGTAGTTGACGTCGATCTGGTCGTCGGTGCCCGGCACCTGCGGCGTCTCGACGTTGACTTCCTTGAAGAAGCCGAGGCGCTCGAGGCGGACCTTGGACTGGTCGATCAGATAGGTCGAGGCCCAGCCGCCTTCCATCTGGCGCATCTCGCGGCGCAGCACTTCGTCTTCGGTCTTGGTGTTGCCGCGGAAGTTGATGCGGTTGACGTAGGCGCGCTTGCCCGGGTCCACCACGAAGGTGATGGACACCGTATTGTCCTCGTCATGGGCCTCGGGCACACCGTTGACGTTGGCGAAGGTGTAGCCCTCGTTACCCAGGCGGCGGGTGATCAGTTCGGAGGTGGTGGTCATCACCTTGCGCGAGAAGACCTGCCTTGCTTGGCCAGCAGCAGCGCCTCGATCTCTTCCTGCGGGACCTTGAGGTCACCGCTGAGCTTGACGTCGCGAACGGTGTAGCGCTCGCCTTCGTCGATATTGACGGTCACATAGACGTCTTTCTTGTCCGGCGTGATGGATACCTGGGTCGAGGTGATATCCATGTTGATGTAGCCGCGGTCCAGGTAATAGGAGCGCAGACGCTCGAGGTCACCGGAGAGCTTCTCGCGCGCGTACTTGTCGTCGTTGCGGAAGAAGGAAAGCCAGTTGGTGGTCTTGAGCTCGAACAGGTCGACCAGATCCTCGTCCGGGAACACCGTATTGCCCACCACGTTGATGTGCTTGATGGCGGCGACCGAGCCTCGTTGATCTTGATCTTCAACGCCACCCGGTTGCGCGGCTGCGGAACCACCTCGGTTTCGATGGTGGCGGAGTAGCGCCCCTGGGCCACGTACTGGCGCTGCAGTTCGTTACGCACGCCTTCGAGCGTGGCGCGCTGGAAGATTTCGCCTTCGGCCAGGCCGGACTGCTGCAGACCGGACAGCAGGTCCTCGGTCTTGATCGCCTTGTTGCCCTCGATTTCGATCGCCGAAATCGAAGGACGCTCGACCACACTGATGACCAGCACGTTGCCGTCGCGGCCAAGCTGGATGTCTTGGAAGAAACCGGTTTTGAACAGCGCGCGCGTGGCATCTACCAGACGGTTGTCATCGGCCGACTCGCCGACGTTCAGCGGCAATGCGCCGAATACGCTGCCGGCGGAGACCCGCTGCAACCCGTTGACCCGAATGTCGGAAATAGTGAAGGACTCAGCGTGAACTTCGGCAATCATCAATGCGGAAATAACCGCAGGTAGCAGCAGACGTTTCATGAAGTCCTTTCTTGTTCAAACCTGATAAATGAGCCGGCGCCTGGAGCGGCGACACTACGGATTCAGTGTTACAGGCGGCCAAGATCATTGACCAGCGCAAGCAGCATCACCCCTACTACCAGGCTGATGCCGATCTGCACTCCCCACCCTTGAACCCTCTCCGACAGAGCGCCCGCGGACCCACTCGACCAGATAGAAGAGCAGGTGCCCCCCATCAAGCACCGGGATAGGCAGTAAATTGAGAACCCCCAAGCTTATGCTCAGGTAGGCGAGGAAATTCAGGAAGTCCCCGACACCGGACTGGGCAGAAGCGCCCGCCACTTTAGCAATGGTTATCGGGCCGCTCAAGTTTTTTACCGAGAGCTCCCCGAAGAGCATTTTCTTCAGGGAATCCAGGGTCAGAAGGCTCATGCTCCAAGTGCGCCTGGCCCCTTCCTGGACCGCTTCGAGCGGCCCGAAACTGACCTTGCGCAGCATCTGCGCCGGCCATTCGCCCGCTGCGACCCCCGCCCCCCAGATAACCACGGCGGGCCTCGCCCTCTCCGCGTGAAGCGAGGGTCAGGGACAGCTCCAGGCGCTGGCCGTCACGCTCGATCGCCAGCGCGGCCGGCTGCCCCGGCAGCCGTTTCACCACATCGATGACCTGCTGCCAATCCTCCAGCGGTTGCCCGTTCAGGTCGAGCAGGCGATCGCCGAGGCGAATCCCGGCCGCCTGCGCGGGCCCCTCCGGATCGAGCTGCGCGATGACTGGCGCGATCTGCGGCCGCCACGGACGAATGCCCAGCGAGGTGATCGGATCGGGCTCCTCGACACCCTTCAACCAGTTCCGCAACGGAATCTGCAGGTGCCGCTCAGCGGAACCATCGAGCTCGCGCACCGCCAGGTCGAGGCTGCCACTTTCACCCAGGCGCCGGACCAGTTGCAGGTTGACTTCCGCCCAGCCGTTGACCGGCTTGCCGTTGACCGCGACGATCTCCTGCTCGGCGACCAGCCCGGCCTGCGCGGCGAGGCTGCCGGATTCCACCGCACCGACGACCGGGCGCACCTGCTCGCTGCCGAGCATCGCCAGCAGCCAGAAGAACACCAGAGCGAGCAGGAAATTGGCCAATGGCCCGGCCGAGACGATGGCGAAGCGCTGGCGTACGCTCTTGCGATTGAACGCACTGCCGAGCAACGCAGGGGGCACCTCGCCCTCACGCTCGTCGAGCATCTTCACGTAGCCCCCCAGGGGGATCGCCGCGATCACGAACTCGGTGCCGTGGCGATCATGCCAGCGCACCAGCGGGCTGCCGAAGCCGACCGAGAAGCGCAGCACCTTCACGCCGCAGCGCCGCGCCACCCAGAAGTGGCCGAACTCGTGAAAAGTGACCAGCACCCCGAGTGCAACCAGGGTGCCGACGATCATATAAAGCGCGCCCATTCGATCCTCCGGCCTAGAGCCTGCTGCCGTTCCGTTGCGAACCGCGACGAATTCCCAGCAGCCCTATCGCCCGTGGCGACCCAGCCACTGCCCGGCAAGCTCCCGGGCCCGGCTGTCCGCCATCAACACATCTTCGAGACAACGGGTCGCAACCGACGCCTCACGATTCAATACGTCGTCGATGATACTCGCGATCTCGGTGAAGCGGATGCGTCGATTGAGAAACGCCTCCACCGCCACCTCGTTCGCCGCATTGAGCATCGCCGGCGACGTGCCGCCCGCCTGCGCCGCCGCCCGAGCGAGGCGCAGGCAGGGAAAGCGCCGATCGTCCGGCGCCTGGAAGTCCAGCCGGCCGATGCGCAACAGATCCAGCGCCGAAACGCCGGAATCGATCCGCTCGGGCCAGGCCAGCGCATGGGCGATGGGCGTGCGCATGTCCGGATTGCCCAGCTGCGCGAGCACCGAGCCGTCCACGTAATCCACCATGGAATGGATCACGCTCTGCGGATGGACCACCACCTCGACCTGGTCGGGGCGCGCATCGAACAGCCAGCAGGCCTCGATCAGCTCGAGCCCCTTGTTCATCATGCTCGCCGAATCCACGGAGATCTTTCGCCCCATCGACCAGTTGGGATGTGCGCAGGCCTGCTCCGGAGTCACGTGCTCGAGCTCGGCAGACGCGACCTCACGGAACGGCCCGCCGGAGGCGGTCAGCAGTATCCGCCGCACGCCGACAACCGGCAGGCCCCGGGAATAATCCGCCGGCAGGCACTGGAAGATGGCGTTGTGCTCGCTATCGATGGGCAGCAGCACCGCGGCGCTGTCACGCAGCGCCTGCATGAACAGCCCGCCCGACATCACCAGGGCTTCCTTGTTCGCCAGCAGCACACGCTTGCCGGCCTGCACCGCGGCGAGCGTGGGCCGCAGCCCCGCCGCGCCGACGATGGCAGCCATCACCACGTCGACATCCGGATGCCCGGCCACTTCGCTCAGGCCGCCCTCGCCGCTGAGCACCCGCGTATCCAGGCCATCGCCGCGCAACTGCGCCTGCAGCGCCCGCGCCTGCTCGTCGTCACCCACCACCGCATAGCGCGGCCGATGCGCCAGGCAGAGGGCACGCAGTTCGGCAATGCGGCTGAAGCCGGTCAAGGCGAAAACGCCATAGCGCTGCGGATGACGGGCGATGACATCCAGCGTGCTGAGCCCGATCGACCCGGTGGCGCCCAATACGGTTATCTGCAAGGGTCGAGTCACAGTACGCCCCATCCGGCCAGCCACAGCAGCACGACGAACAGCGGAATCGCCGCGGTGAGACTATCGATGCGATCCATGACCCCGCCATGGCCGGGCAGCAACTGGCTACTGTCCTTGATGCCGGCGCTGCGCTTGAACATGCTCTCGGTCAGGTCGCCGATGACCGACACCAGCACCACCAGCGCCGCACCCAGCAGCGCAAGAATCAGCTCGCGCGCGGACCAGCCACGGTAGATGCCCACCGCTAGCGTGACCAGCAGGCTGGTCAGCAGGCCGCCGATCACCCCCTCCCAGCTCTTGCCGGGGCTGACCTGGGGCGCCAGCTTGCGTCTGCCGAAGGTCTTGCCGGAGAAATAGGCGCCGATGTCGGCGACCCATACCAGAACCATCACCGCCAGGATCAGCCAGTTGCCCAGCGCCCACTGCTTGAGCAGGACCAGTGCCTGCCAGGCCGGCAGCAGGATCAGCAGCCCAATCAGCAGGCTGCCGGCGGAGCCGCCCCAGAAGCGGCTGCTTTGCGGGTAGGTGAGCACCAGATAGGTGGCGGCCAGCCACCAGAGCACCGCCAGTGCCAGCAACCAGGGCGCCAGTACCGGAAACCGATAGAGCACGCCAAGCAGCACGACGACCAGCAGCGCGTAGCCGACCCGCATCGCCTGGCTGGCGAACCCGGCCAGGCGCGCCCATTCCCACGCCCCCAGGGCCACGACCAGACCGATGAACAAGGCGAAGGCAAGCCCGTGGAGCAGGAAGAATCCTACGATCGCGATGGGCAGGAGGATTGCCGCAGTGATGATTCGCTGTTTCAGCATTCGGCCTTGACCTCGCTTTCGACCTGTTCGCCGGTCTTGCCGAAGCGCCGCTGCCGCGTAGCGAAATCGGCCAGAGCCTTGCGCATGGCGACATGCTTGAAATCCGGCCAGTACAGATCGGAAAAATACAGCTCGGCGTAGGCGAGCTGCCAGAGCAGGAAATTACTGATGCGTCGCTCGCCGCCCGTACGGATGCACAGATCCGGCAGCGGCATATCGCCGGTCGCCAGGCAGCTCTGGAACAAGGCAGGCGTGATCTCGGCGGGATTGAGCCGCCCCGCCTGCGCTTCGGCGGCCAAACGCTGGGTCGCCTGGAGGATGTCCCACTGCCCGCCGTAGTTGGCGGCGACCTGTAGCACGAAGCGGTGGTTGCCGGCGGTCATTTCCTCGACCTCGCGCATGGCCGCCTGCAGTTCGGGATGAAAACGCGAGCGATCGCCGATGATGCGCAGGCGAATGCCGTTCTCGTCGAGCTTGCGCGCCTCGCGGCGCAACGCCGAGAGGAACAGCTCCATCAGGGCGCCCACCTCATCGGCGGGCCGCTGCCAGTTCTCACTGGAAAACGCGAACAGCGTCAGCACCTCGACACCGGAGTCGGCGCAGACCTCGATCACCGCGCGCACCGCGTCGACGCCGGCCTTGTGCCCGGCCACACCGGGGAGTAGACGCCTTTTCGCCCAGCGATTGTTGCCATCCATGATGATCGCTACGTGACGGGGTAGGTTCCGTCCGGCAATCTGCCTGACCTTTTCCATGAACAACTCTACTTGCGCTAGAACACGCTGCAAACAAAAGACAAAGCTGCAAGCGGCAGCTTCAGGGCATCCCGCCTCCGTTGCGCCGCGAGCCGGCAATGAAGCGAACTCGACGAACACGCCACGGAGGCATCCGATGCAGGCCTTATACGGCCATCAGGTCGGCTTCTTTGGCCTCGAGAGCCTTGTCGATCTCGGCAACGAACTTGTCGGTTAGCTTCTGGACGTCATCCTGGCCGCGACGTTCCTCGTCCTCGCTGATTTCCTTCTCCTTGACCAGGTCCTTCAGCTGCGCCAACGCATCGCGACGAATGTTGCGCACCGCGACGCGGGCGTTCTCGGCCTCGGCACGGGCCTGCTTGGTATAGCCCTTGCGCGTCTCTTCGGTGAGCGCCGGCATCGGCACACGGATGGTGGTGCCGGCGGTTGCCGGGTTCAGCCCCAGATCGGAGGTCATGATGGCCTTCTCGACCGCCTGGATCATGCTCTTGTCGAAGACGGTCAGCGCCAGGGTGCGCGAATCTTCCGCCACCACGTTGGCCACCTGGCGCAGCGGCGTGTCGGCGCCGTAGTAGGACACCATCACGCTGTCGAGGATGCTCGGGTGCGCCCGGCCGGTACGGATCTTGGCGAAGGCGTAGTCCAGCGACTCCAGGCTCTTCTTCATGCGCTCCTGCGCGTCTTGCTTGATCTCGTTGATCATTGGTTCGCTTCCTCGATCAGTGTTCCTTCGGCGCCGCCGAGCACGATGTTCAGCAGGGCGCCGGGTTTGTTCATGTTGAAAACGCGCAGCGGCATGGTGTGATCGCGGCACAGGCAGATGGCGGTCAGGTCCATCACGCCGAGCTTGCGATCGAGCACTTCGTCATAGGTCAGCTGCGCGAACTTCTCGGCATTGGGGTCCTTGAACGGATCGGCAGTGTAGACGCCGTCGACCTTGGTCGCCTTGAGCACCACATCGGCCTGGATCTCGATGGCACGCAGGCAGGCCGCCGAATCGGTGGTGAAGAACGGATTGCCGGTACCGGCGGAGAAGATCACCACTTCGCCGGACTTGAGATGACGCATGGCCTTGCGGCGGTCGTAGTGATCGGTCACGCCGACCATGGAAATGGCCGACATCACCAGCGCGGGGATGTTCGAGCGCTCCAGCGCATCACGCATCGCCAGGGCGTTCATCACGGTCGCCAGCATCCCCATGTGGTCGCCGGTCACCCGATCCATGCCCGCTGCGGAAAGCGCCGCGCCACGGAACAGGTTGCCACCGCCGATCACCAGACCGACCTCGACACCGATACCCACCAGTTGCCCGACCTCCAACGCCATGCGATCGAGCACCTTGGGATCGATGCCGAAGTCTTCGGAGCCCATCAGGGCCTCGCCGCTTAATTTGAGCAGAATGCGTTTATAGCGAGGATTGCGTGCACTCATCTGCTGAGCCATTGGCGTGTAATCTCCTGCGGCGTGCTATGACTAGAACTGGATTGATCAGACAAAAAAATATCTGCGCTTTGACAACGCAACGCTGAGTTGGTGCCAGGCGAAGACTATAACGTGACAGAAAAAACAATTCCGCCGCCCCATTCGACAAAGAGGCCGCGCGCGTAAGCGGGCAGCCTCTTCATCAGGACGACAGAGCGACCTTACTTCTTGGTGGCGGCCACCTGGGCAGCTACTTCGGCAGCGAAATCGACTTCGGCCTTCTCGATACCCTCGCCCACTTCGTAGCGAACGAAGGAAACGATTTCGGCACCGGCCTTCTTCGCCAGCTCGCCGACCTTGACTTCCGGGTTCTTGACGAACGCCTGCTCGACCAGGCTGGCCTCGGCCAGGAACTTGTTGATACGGCCCTTGACCATGTTCTCGACGATGTTCTCCGGCTTGCCGGCGATCTTGTCGGCGTTGAGCTGCATGAAGATTTCCTTCTCCTTGGCGATCAGCTCTTCGGACACGTCGGAGGGGTTCAGCACGGCCGGGTTGCTGGCCGCCACATGCATGGCGATATCCTTCGCCAGCTCGGCATCGCCACCCTTCAGGGTAACCAGCACGCCGATGCGATGGCCGTGCAGGTAGGCACCCACCACCTCGCCTTCGACGGCGGTCAGGCGACGGATGTTGACGTTCTCGCCACACTTGGCGACCAGGGCTTCGCGGGCGGATTCGCGGGAAGCGATCAGCGGGGCCACTTCGGTCAGCTTCTGCTCGAAGGCTTCGTCCAGGCTTTCCTTGACGAAGGCCTTGAAGTCATCCTGCAGAGCCAGGAAGTCGGTCTGCGAATTGACTTCGATGATCAGGCCACGGCCACCTTCGACGCGAACGGCGATCGAGCCTTCGGCGGCGATGTTACCGGACTTCTTGGCGGCCTTGATGGCACCGGAGGCACGCATGTCGTCGATGGCCTTCTCGATGTCGCCGTTCGCGGCAACCAGTGCTTTCTTGCACTCCATCATGCCCTGGCCGGTACGCTCGCGCAGTTCTTTGACCAAGGCTGCAGTGATTTCTGCCATGTAGGGAATCCTCTCGATTGGTTTCTAACCATTCACCCACGGACTCGGGTGATCAATTCGCAAGAGACAAAAAGGGGGCCTAGCCCCCTTTTCGTTTATCGGGTGTCACGCTGCAGTGCGTCGCACTCAGCCCTGAGCCGCTTCGGAAGCCACTTCCTCGACGAACTCGTCGGCACCGCTGGCGCCGTTCTGGCGACCACGCAGGACGGCATCGGCCATCGAACCCAGGTACAGCTGAACGGCGCGGATGGCGTCGTCGTTACCCGGGATGATGTAGTCGACGCCTTCCGGGCTGCTGTTGGTATCGACGATGCCGATGACCGGGATGCCCAGCTTGTTGGCTTCGGAGATGGCGATGCGCTCGTGATCGACGTCGACGACGAACATGGCGTCCGGCAGGCCGCCCATGTCCTTGATACCGCCCAGGCTGCGCTCGAGCTTCTCGAGGTCGCGGCTGCGCATCAGCGCTTCTTTCTTGGTCAGCTTCTCGAAAGTGCCGTCCTGGGACTGGGTTTCCAGCTCGCGCAGACGCTTGATGGAAGCACGGATGGTCTTGTAGTTGGTCAGCATGCCGCCCAACCAGCGATGATCGACGTACGGCGAACCGCAACGCGCAGCTTCTTCGCGAACGATCTTGCCAGCGGAACGCTTGGTGCCGACGAACAGGATCTTGTTCTTGCCTGCAGCCAGTTTCTCAACGAAGCGCAGGGCGTCGTTGAACATCGGCAGGGTCTTTTCCAGGTTGATGATGTGGATCTTGTTGCGCGCGCCGAAAATGTACTTGTCCATTTTCGGATTCCAGTAACGGGTCTGGTGGCCGAAGTGCACACCGGCCTTCAGCATATCGCGCATGGTGACTTGAGACATGATAAGTCCTCGAATAAGTCGGGTTAGGCCTCCACGCGTCCCGATATCCAACTCTTTCGAGCACCCAGGATACCGTGTCGACACGTGTGTGGGGTTCAAGCGCAACGGGTAGTCCCGTCGAGCGGCGCGTTTTATAGCACAGAAAGCAGCCACAAGCTACAAGCTGGAAGCTGGAAGCTGGAAGCTGGAAAGGGTTCGGAACGGCGCAAAGGCCGTCAAGCCTATCGGGGCGACGGGGCGGCTCCTGCAGGAGCGAGCCATGCTCGCGAACACTGGCCACGCAAGAGCGTCGCGGGCATGGCTCCTGCCCATGTCCGCCGGCCGCTTCCAGCTTCAGGCTTCCAGCTTCAAGCTGCTAACATACCGCCCTTCCCTTTCGTGCCCGAGAGCTTGCAATGACTGTCACCATCAAGACGCCCGAAGACATCGAGAAAATGCGCATCGCCGGGCGGCTCGCCGCCGAAGTGCTCGAGATGATCGGCGAACACGTCAAGCCTGGCGTCACCACCGAAGAACTGGACCGCCTTTGCCATGACCACATCGTCAACGTGCAACAGGCGATTCCGGCGCCCCTCAACTACAAGGGCTTCCCCAAGTCGATCTGCACTTCGATCAATCACGTGGTCTGCCACGGCATTCCCAACGACAAGCCGCTGAAGGATGGCGACATCCTCAACATCGACATCACCGTCATCAAGGACGGCTACCACGGCGACACCAGCAAGATGTTCCTGGTCGGCAAGACGCCCGAATGGGCGCAGCGGCTCTGCCAGATCACCCAGGAGTGCCTATATAAAGGTATCGAACTGGTGCGTCCGGGCGCCGCCTGGGGGATATCGGCGAGGTGATCCAGAAGCACGCCGAAAAGAACGGTTTCTCGGTGGTGCGCGAATACTGCGGCCACGGCATCGGCAAGGTCTTCCACGAGGAGCCGCAGGTCCTGCACTACGGCCGCGCCGGCACCGGCCTGGAGCTCAAGGAAGGCATGACCTTCACCATCGAGCCGATGATCAACCAGGGCCGCGCCGAGACCCGCCTGCTCGGCGACGGCTGGACCGCCATCACCAAGGACCGCAAGCTGTCGGCGCAATGGGAGCACACCATCCTGGTCACCGCCGACGGCTACGAGATCCTCACCCTGCGCAGCGACGACACCATCGCACGCACCTCCGCCTGAGCCAGGCCCCACTCGATCGCGGTACCACGGGAGGATTTCGCATGCCCCAGGTTGATCCGGAACTGTTCGATCCCAGCCAGTTCCAGGCGGAACTGGCGCTCAAGGCAAGCCCCATTGCCGCGTACAAGAAGGCCATCCGCCAGGCCCGGCAGGTGTTGGACGAGCGCTTCAGGAGCGGCCGCGACATCCGCCGCCTGATCGAGGACCGGGCCTGGTTCGTCGACCAGATCCTGTACTCGGCCTGGAGCCGCTTCGATTGGGACAAGGGTGCCGACATCGCCCTGGTGGCGGTCGGCGGCTACGGCCGCGGCGAGCTGCACCCCTATTCCGACATCGACCTGCTGATCCTGCTCGACGACAACGACCAGGAGGTTTTCCGCGATTCCATCGAGGGCTTCCTCACCCTGCTCTGGGACATCGGCCTGGAAGTCGGCCAGGCCGTGCGCTCGGTCGCCGAATGCGCCGAGCAGGCCCGCGCCGACCTGACCGTCATCACCAACCTGATGGAAAGCCGCACCATCGCCGGTCCGGAACACCTGCGCCAGGCCATGTTGAAGGTCACCAGCGTGCAACAGATGTGGCCGAGCAAGGAGTTCTTCCTGGCCAAGCGCAACGAGCAGCGCGCGCGCCACTCCAAGTACAACAACACCGAATACAATCTCGAGCCCAACGTGAAGGGCTCGCCCGGCGGGCTGCGCGACATCCAGACCATCCTCTGGATCGCCCGCCGCGAGTTCGGCACGCTGAACCTGCAGGCCATGGTCGACCAGGGCTTTCTCACCGAGGGCGAGCACAGCCTGCTGACGGCCGCCCAGGAATTCCTCTGGAAGGTCCGCTACGGTCTGCACATGCTCGCCGGGCGTGCCGAGGACCGCCTGCTGTTCGATCACCAGCGCGCCCTCGCGGCCCTGCTCGGCTACGAGGACAGCGACGCCAAGCTGGCCATCGAGCGCTTCATGCAGAAGTACTACCGGGTGGTCATGAGCATCGCCGAACTCGGCGACCTGGTCGGCCAGCATTTCGCCGAAGTGATTCTCTGGGAAGGCGACTCGAGCCCGGCGCAGCCGCTCAACAGCCGCTTCCAGGTACGCGACGGCTACCTCGAAGCGAGCAGCCCGACGATCTTCAAGCGCACGCCGTTCGCCATCCTGGAAACCTTCGTGCTGCTCGCCCAGCACCCCGACATCCAGGGCGTGCGCTCCGACACCATCCGCCTGCTGCGCGACCATCGCTACCTGATCGACGATGCCTTCCGCCAGGACCTGCGCAACACCAGCCTGTTCATCGAGCTGTTCAAGTGCAAGGAAGGCATCCACCGCAACCTGCGCCGGATGAACCGCTACGGCATTCTCGGGCGCTACCTGCCGGAGTTCGGCCACATCGTCGGGCAGATGCAGCACGACCTGTTCCACATCTACACGGTCGACGCGCACACGCTGAACGTCATCAAGTACCTGCGCAAGCTGACCAAACCGGGCGTCGCCGAGAAATACCCGCTGGCCGCCAAGCTGGTCGAGCGGCTGCCCAAGCCGGAACTGATCTATATCGCCGGGCTGTATCACGACATCGCCAAGGGCCGCGGCGGCGACCATTCGGAACTGGGCGCGGTGGATGCCGAACAGTTCTGCAACCGCCACAAGCTGCCGGCCTGGGATACCCGCCTGGTGGTCTGGCTGGTCGAGAACCATCTGGTGATGTCGACCACCGCGCAGCGCAAGGACCTCTCCGACCCGCAGGTCATCAACGACTTCGCCCAGCGGGTGGGCGACGAGACGCACCTGGACTACCTCTACGTGCTGACCGTGGCCGACATCAACGCCACCAATCCGACGCTGTGGAACTCCTGGCGCGCCAGCCTGCTGCGCCAGCTCTACACCGAGACCAAGCGCGCCTTGAAGCGCGGCCTGGAGAACCCGCTGGAGCGTGAGGAACAGATTCGCCAGACCCAGCGGGCGGCGCTCGACCACCTGGTGCGCAACGGCACCGACCCGGACGACGCCGAACAGCTCTGGACGCAGTTGGGCGACGACTATTTCCTGCGCCATACCGCGACGGACGTCGCCTGGCATACCGAGGCGATCATCGAGCATCCGGACGATGGCGGGCCGCTGGTGCTGATCAAGGAGACCACTCAGCGCGAGTTCGAGGGCGGCACCCAGATCTTCATCTACGCGCCCGACCAGCACGACTTCTTCGCCGTGACCGTGGCCGCCATGGGCCAGTTGAACCTGAACATCCATGACGCGCGCATCCTGACCTCGAGCAGCCAGTTCACCCTCGATACCTATATCGTGCTGGAGGCCGACGGCAGTCCGATCGGCAACAATCCCGAGCGCATCGAGGAGATTCGCCAGGGCCTGATCGACACCCTGCGCAACCCGGACGAATACCCGGCCATCATCCAGCGCCGCGTGCCGCGCCAGCTCAAGCATTTCGCCTTCCCACCGCAGGTCACCATCCACAACGACACGCAGCGGCCGCAGACCATCATCGAGATCGTCGCGCCGGACCGCCCCGGCCTGCTGGCGCGGGTGGGCCAGCTGTTCCTGGCCTTCGACCTGTCGGTGCAGAACGCCAAGATCGCCACCCTGGGCGAGCGCGTGGAGGACGTGTTCTTCGTCACCAACGCCGACAACCAGCCGCTATCCGACCCGCAGCTCTGCGAGCGCCTACAGCAGGCGCTGATCAAGGAGTTGCAGCAGGAGAACGAGCAGCAGCCCTCGCCGAGCAGTTTCGCGATCTGATACCCGCCGGCAGCGCTTTTCGCAAAGGAGTCGCTCGTCGAAGCGGAGCGCCGGCCGTCAGTCCCAGGGCTTGCCGCGGGTCTGTTCGACGGTGGGCAGTTTCTGCTGCATCGCCGCCTTGGACAGCATGTGCGCGCTGACCGGGGCGGTAATGAACAGGAACAGGGTGATCAGCAGTTCATGCAGGCTCAGGCCCGCGTCCCGGCTGCTGAAGAAGATCATCGAGGCGATGACGATCCCGCCGACGCCCAGCGTGGTGGCCTTGGTCGGCCCATGCAGGCGGGTG
The DNA here is from genome assembly GCF_000582595.1 of Pseudomonas sp. BAY1663. NCBI lineage: Bacteria > Pseudomonadati > Pseudomonadota > Gammaproteobacteria > Pseudomonadales > Pseudomonadaceae > Pseudomonas > Pseudomonas sp. BAY1663. The sequence goes on along the minus strand of NZ_AZSV01000004.1, from coordinate 75,149 downwards.
TAGAAGTCCGGCAGGCGATACAGCCCGATCGCACCGATCAGCGCGAAGACGCTGCCGATGACCAGGAACACGCAGACCAGCAGTTCGATCCAGAAGGGCATGGCGTTTTCCTCAATCGATGATATCGCCGTGCAGCAGGTGCTTGCCCACCGCCACGGTACTGACGAAGCCCATCACCGCGATCAGCAGCGCCGCCTCGAAGAACAGATCGGATGCGAGCCAGATGCCGAACAGCACGATCAGCGCCAGGGCATTGATGTACAGCGTATCCAGCGCCAGCACCCGGTCGGGCATGTCCGGGCCCTTGACCAGGCGCACGACGTTGAGCACCGCGGCCAGGCCCAGCAGCGCCAGGCAGAAAGGGATCACGTACGCGAGCATTCGAAAATCTCCAGTAGCGGCGCTTCGTAGTTGCGTTTCACATCGGCCGCGACCTCGTCGGCATCCGGCGCATCCAGCGCATGCAGGATCAGCAGCTTGTGGTCCGCGCTGAGCCCGGCGGACACGGTCCCGGGGGTCAGCGAAACGATGCTGGTCAGCGTGGCGAGGACGAACTCGTTCTCGATCGCCATCGGAACCACGATGAACGCCGGCTTCAGGCGGCTTTTCGGCCCGAGCACCAGCTTGGCCACGTGCACATTGGCGACCACGATGTCGTAGAACACCTTGAGCATGAACAGACACAGCTTGAACGGCTTGCGTACCCGCGGCACCTCGATCAGGAAGCCCCGCACCAGCAGCGGGATGGCCCAGCCGAGGAACAGCCCCAGCAGCAGATGGGCGAAGCTCAGCGTATTGTTCAGCAGCAGCCAGATCAGCGTGAGCAGCAGCGTCAAGGCTGGATTGGGTAACCAGCGGGCCTTCATGCCTCACCTCCGCGGATGATGTCCAGATAGGGCGCCAGATCGAGCAGTTGCGCGGCGGTGGCCTGCACATAGGCCTGCAGCGGCTGCGCCGCGACCACCAGCACCAGGCTGCCGAGCAGCAGCCCGAGGGTGGCCAGTACCCGGACCGGATCGGCAGCCAGGCCGCTGGCCGCTTCGCTGGGACGCCAGAACACCAGGCTGCCGGAGCGGCTCAGGGCGATCAGCATGCCCAGCCCGCCGACCAACACCACGGCCCAGAGCGCCACCGCTTCCGGCCCCGGGGCGACGGCGCGCAGCAGCATCAGCTTGCCGAGGAAGCCCGAGAAAGGCGGCAGACCGGCCACCGAGATCGCGCCGACGAAGAACATCGCCCCCAGCAGCAGCGGCTGGCGCAGGGCCGGCGCGGTGACCAGGTCGGTGCCGTACTCGCCGCGCTGGCGGGCGATGAGATCGGCCAGCAGGAACAGCGCCCCCGCGATGAGGGTGCTGTGGATCAGGTAATACAGGGCCGCGGCCAGACTCTGTTCGCTGCCGATGGCGACCCCCGCCAGCAACGTGCCGACCGAGGCCACCACCAGGTAAGCCAGCAGCACCTGCAGATTGCGTGCGGCCAGCGCCCCGATCACTGCCGCCCCCAGGGTGAGCAGCGCCAGCGGCCAGAGCCAGACCATGACCAGGTTGCTCAGCTCGCCGGCCTCGCCGCCGAAGATCAGCGTGAATACCCGCACGATGGCATACAACCCGATCTTGGTCATGATCGCGAACAGCGCGGCAACCGGCGCAGTGGCCGAGGCATAGGCCCGCGGCAGCCAGAAATACAACGGTATGACTGCCCCCTTGAGGGAGAAGACCACCAGCAACAGATACCCCGCGGCCGCCACCAGCGGCGCCTCGCTTGGACCGACCTGACTTACGCGCAGCGCCAGATCGGCCATGTTGAGCGTGCCGAGCAGGCCGTAGAGCATGCTCACCCCGATCAGGAACAGCGAAGAGCCCAGCAGGTTCAACACCACGTAATGCATGCCCGAACGCACCCGCCGCGGGCCATGGCCGTGCAGCAGCAGCGCATAGGAGGAGATCAGCAGAATCTCGAAGAACACGAAGAGATTGAACAGATCGCCGGTGAGGAACGCACCATTGATGCCCAGCAACTGGAACTGGTACAGCGCATGGAAGTTCGGCCCGCGCTCGTCATCGCCGCGGCAGGCGTAGAGCGCGGCGAAACCGGCCAGCACGGTGGTGACCAGCAGCATCAGCGCGCTCAGGCGATCGAGCATCAGGATGATGCCGAATGGCGGTTGCCAGTTGCCCAGCGCATAGGTGCGTAACTGGCCGTCACCCGCGAGCAGCAGCAGCCAGAGGGCAACCGGCACCAGCGCCCAGGTGGCCGCCAGCGAAAGCAGGCGCTTGGCCGGCTTGCCCAGGCGGTGGAACAGCAGCAACGCCGCGCCCGTGAACAACGGCAGGAGGATCGGCAGGATCAAGGCATGCTTCATTTGCTCGGCTCCTGCCCATCCACATGGTCGGTGCGTAGCTCGCCGATGCTGCGCAGCGCCAGCACCACCACGAAGGCGGTCATGGCGAAGCCAATGACGATGGCGGTCAGCACCAGCGCCTGCGGCAGCGGGTCACCGTAACTGCCGCTCTTGCCGATCACCGCCGGCACCCCGGTCGCGAGCCGGCCCATGGAGAAAATGAACAGGTTGACCGCATAGGAGATCAGCGTCAGCCCCATGACCACCGGAAAGATCCGTGCGCGCAGCAACAGATAGACCCCACTCGCCGTCATGACCCCCAGGGTGATCGCGAATAGCGCCTCCATCACACCACCTCCTTGCTGGACTCGTCCTGACTGACGTGACCGATATTGGAAAGAATCAACAGGGTCGCGCCCACCACCACCAGATATACCCCCAGGTCGAAAAGCATCGCCGTCGCCAGCTCGAACTCGCCGATCAGCGGCAGATGGAAATGATCGAACGCCGACGTCAGGAACGGATAACCGAAGAGCCAGCTGCCCAGGCCGGTCAGCCCGGCAATCAGCAAACCAGCCCCGCTCAGGGTGTGATAGCTGAGCGGTTGGCGCTCCTGGGCCCAGGCCACCCCGTGCGAAACGTACTGGAGAATCAGCGCCACGGCGGTGATCAGGCCGGCGATGAAGCCACCTCCCGGTAGATTGTGCCCACGCAGAAAGATGAACACCGAGATCAGCAATGCCATTGGCAGCAGCGTCCGGGCCAGCGTATCCAGCACCATGGGATGCTTATCGGTGGACCAGAGCCGCCCGGCGTAGTCGCGAACCGGGTGCGGCAGGTGCAACCCGTGCAACAGGCCGTAGATCGCCACGCCGGCGATGGCCAGGACACTGATCTCGCCCAGCGTATCGAAGCCACGGAAGTCGACCAGAATCACGTTGACCACGTTGGCCCCGCCACCGCCGGACACGCTGTTCTCCAGGAAATAGGCGGCGATGCTGTCGTACGGGCGGGTCAGCACCGTGTACGCCAGCAAGGCGACCATGGTGCCGCAACCGCCGGCCAGCAGCAGATCCCTGAAACTGCGCAAGCTGCTGGACTCGGCCGGGGTGCGATCCGGCATGAAGAACAGCGCCAGGATCAGCAGGATGATCGTCACCACTTCCACGGACAGCTGGGTCAAGGCCAGATCCGGCGCCGAGTAGCGGGCGAAGAGCAGTGCACCATGAGCCCGGCGACACTCAGCACCATCAGCGCCACCAGCCGGCGGCGGTGGAACAGCACGGTGAGCAACGAGGTGAGAACAAGGATAGCCATGCCCAGCACCGTGATAGCGTCCAGCGGTGTCAGGGCCACCGTGCCGTGCAGCGACGCCAGCGGCGTCAGTGCGAACACCACCAGCACCAGGCTGCTGATCAGCATGAGCGCGATGTAGCGCTGCAGCGAACCGTTGTCCAGCAGGCAATTGATGTAACGGGCGGCCAGCGTCAGCCCACCGATGAACCGTTCGAAGACCTCCAGGGAGTCGACCGAAGGCAGCCCGTCATACCAACGGAATGCCCACTTGCGCAGCGAGTAGATGACAATGCCGCCGATCAGCGCGACGAAGCTCATGGCCAGCGGCAGGTTGATGCCGTGCCAGATCTTCAGGCTGTACTCGGGCACGTTGCCGTTCAAGGTGCCCGACACGGCGGCGGCCAGCAGCGGCCCCACCGTGAAGGCAGGCAACATGCCCACCAGCAGGCAGAGCAGCACGAGAATCTCCACCGGAATCTTCATGTAGCGCGCCGGCTCGTGCGGTGGGTATTTCGGCAGGTCGATGGGCTCGCCATTGAAGAACACGTCGTGCACGAAGCGCAGCGAATAGGCCACCGAGAAGGCGCTGGCCAAGGTCGCCACCGCCGGGATGGCCCAGTAGAAGCTGCCGAGCAGATGCTGTTCGAGCGTTTCGGCGAAGAACATCTCCTTGCTCAGGAAGCCATTGAGCAAGGGCACCCCGGCCATCGCCAGCGAAGCCACCATGGCAAGCGCCGCGGTGTGCGGCATGTACTTCCACATGCCATTGATGCGGCGCATGTCACGGGTGCCGGTTTCATGGTCGATGATCCCAGCCGCCATGAACAACGAGGCCTTGAAGGTCGCGTGGTTGATGATGTGGAAGATCGCCGCCACGGCCCCGAGGCGCGAGTCCAGGCCGAGCAGCAGGGTGATCAGCCCCAGGTGGCTGATGGTCGAGTACGCCAACAAACCCTTGAGATCGTGCTGGAACAGCGCCATCACCGCGCCCAGCAGCAACGTGGCCAGGCCGGTCATGCTGACCAGGTAGAACCACCACTCCGATTCCGCCAGCGCCGGATAGAGCCGCGCGAGCAGGAATACCCCGGCCTTGACCATCGTCGCCGAATGCAGGAATGCCGAGACCGGCGTCGGAGCCGCCATCGCCTGCGGCAGCCAGAAATGAAACGGAAACTGCGCCGACTTGGTGAAGACGCCGAGCAGCACCAGAATCAGGGTCAGCGGGTACAACGCGTTGCCCCGGATCAGATCGCCCGCGGCCAGCACCGCGCTCAACTCGAAGCTGCCGACGATATGACCGATCAAGAGAATCCCGGCCAGCAGCGCCAAGCCACCGCCGCCGGTGACCGCCAGTGCCATGCGTGCGCCCTGCCGGGCATCGGCACGGTGGTTCCAGTAGCCGATCAGCAGGAACGACGACAGGCTCGTCAGCTCCCAGAACATCAGCATCAGCAGCAGGTTCTCGGACAGCACCACGCCGAGCATGGCGCCCATGAACAGCAGGAAGAAGCCATAGAAGCGCCCCATCGGGTCCTTCTTCGACAGGTAGTAGCGGGCGTAGAGAATCACCAGCAGGCCGATCCCGAGGATCAGCAGGGCGAAGAGGAAACCCAGGCCATCGAGCCGCAGGCTGAGGTTCAGACCCAACTCCGGCAACCAGTCGGAATGGGCGATTTCGGTCTGGCCGGCGAATACCTCGGCCCGCTTGGACAGCAAAAGAACCAGCGCCGCCAATGGCGCCATGGCCGCGCCGAATGCACAGGCCGAGCGCCCGAAGCGCTCCAGCAGCAGGGGCAGGAAGATGCCCAGAAATGGCAAAGCGATAATCAGCGCAAGCGCCATGAACGAGACCCCTTAAGCCACCGATTCGGAGGCATTCTTATCCTTGGCAGGCAAAGCAACTGCCTGAAGCAGCACACAAATGTGCGCCCGATTATCCATACGGATGATGCTGGCGTCATGAATTCATGTATTTCGAAAAACGAAAGGCGCTACCCCCGCTCCTTTCGGAGCGGATGGCAGCGCCTTGCGGGATGGGGCCCGGTGTCAGCTCATGGCGTCATGGCGCAACGCGGCTGGTACCACTGACGGTCATGATGCGCACCCGCTGGCCGACGCGGAATACCTGGTTGGGCTCGACCTCCTGAACGTAGGCGCGAACGTTGCCATCATCTTCACGCACGGTGATTTCCACACCCTGGGTTCGCGTGATCCCCTCCTCGGCCGCCGCACCCAGCATGCCGCCGGCCACCGCACCGATGACCGCGGCCACCGCGCTGCCCCGCCCACCGCCGACACCACTGCCGGCAACCCCGCCGACGACCGCGCCGGCGCCAGCGCCGATGGGCGTCTTGGTGCCCTCGATCTGGACCGGGCGGCAGGGACTCGATGGTGCCATAGCGCACAGTCTGAACGGCACGTGCCTCGTCCCGGGAATAGGTATCCCCGGTCAGGCTGGACGCGCATCCCCCCATGGCCAGCGCCAGAGCAGTGAAGGAAGCGACACAAATGGACTTGCGCATTGGAAATTCTCCTGAGAAACAGCTGTTTCACTCCGATGGACTGCAATGGGCGGCCACGATGAAAAAGCGCTTGGCAACTTCACCATCCTGACTCAGCATTCGCCCCCGTCGAGCATACTTATGCCTTATGCGAGTCGAACCTGGCTCGCCGGGTTCCTTCCAACGAGACTGCCCATGGATTACTTCATCATAGCCATCACAACCGTGGCCGGCTTGGCTTTTCATGCCTGGTTGATCATCCGCTTTCGTCGCTGGGCCGACCGCGACCTGGCATTGTCGATCGCCGGCAGCGATCCGGACAGGCGCGCCTGGATGCTGCAACGGCTCGCCGAGGCCAAGCTGCAGAAGGTCAGGCGGCGGGAACTGCAGGCATGGCTCGAGCAGCAGGCGCAACGCTACCCGGAAGCCTGAGACAACGCATCCCCGGAAGGCTGGTACTGATCCGGGTTAATCTTCGACACTGCTACAGCCTCCGCCCGATACCAGCCCTCGCCATCCGATCCGCGCCTTTCCGGAAACAGCAGGCTCAGGGCGCCAGGCGCTCACGCTGCCAGCCGTTGGCAACCAGACGGTAATCGAGCCGGTCGTGCAGACGGCTCGGGCGTCCCTGCCAGAACTCGATGCGCTCCGGCAAGAGACGATAACCGCCCCAGTGCGGCGGACAGTGCGGCGCCTTGTCGAGGAAGCGTTGTTCGGTCTCGGCCAGCAGCCGTTCCAACTCTGCCCGATCGCGGATCACCTGGCTCTGCGGCGACGCCCAGGCTCCCAGCCGGCTGCCCAGCGGCCGCACATGGTAATAGGCATCCGACTCCTCTTGAGTCACCTTCTCCACGCGCCCTTCGATACGCACCTGGCGCTCGAGGGTCGGCCAGAAGAAGGTCATCGCCGCATACGGCGTCGCCTGCAGCTCCTGCCCCTTGGCACTGTCGTAGTTGGTGAAGAAGGTGAAGCCGCGCTCGTCCAACGCCTTGAGCAGCAGGACCCGGCAATGCGGTCGCCCCTCGGCATCGACCGTCGCCAGGGTCATCGCGTTGGGCTCCACCGGGGCCTGCTCGGTTTGCATCGCCTCGGTGAACCACTGACGGAACAGACCGAAGGGCTCGGCCGGCGCAGTGGCCTCGCTGAGTCCGTCACGGGTATAGTCGCGGCGCATATCGGCCAGGGTCTGGATCATCGCGTGGCTCCTAGTTATCGAGTAGGCAGGCCTCGGCGTAGCGGGGGATTCACAGCTGGCAGAGGGCAATGAACCGGGTCGACCTGCGGAGGACAAGCTTATCCGTTTTCACCTGCGATCCGCTTGATTCAAGCAAGCCCGCCCAACGAAAACAGGCCCGCATGCGGGCCTGTTCGGATTCACGCCATCTGCGTGGCGCCTTATTTGACCGCCTCGGCCGTCGCCACCTGGGTCGCCGCCGGGGCCGGCTGGTTGTACTCGGCGAGCAAGGCCAGCAGCGTGGTCTGCGGCGCCAGCACCATCTCGACCCGGCGATTCAGCGCACGGCCTTCCTTACTGTCGTTGGCCGCACGCGGCATGTCGGAGCCCAGGCCCCGAATGCGCAGCCGATCATGCTTGAGGCCGCTCAGGCGGAAGATGGCCGCGACCGCGCCGGCACGCTCGCGGCTGATGGTGCGATTGATTTCGTCGGAACCGGTGCTGTCGGCATGGCCGAGCACGATCACCGCCGTCTTGTCATCCTGCTCGACCAGCTTCGCCACGCGGGTTATCGGTGCAAGGGTGACCGGCAGCAACATGCCCGGGCGATCCGGGTTGAAGGAGGAGTCCACCGGTGCAGTGACCACCAGCACGCTGTCACGACGCTCCAGTTCGAAACGACTGTCCTTGAGGGCCTCGCGAAGGCGCGTCTCGTAATCGTCGAGCCAGGCCGCATCGATCTTCGGTGCGACTGCCGCGACCTCGGCAGGTTTTTCACTATTGGAGCTACAGCCGGTAACGATCATGCAAAGAATCAGGGAGGCGCTCTTCAGCAGGTTCATGTGCAAGGTTCCGTCGACCAGAAGCGTTCAGGGAGAGGCACGCCCCATCCAAGCGGGCGGCTAGTGAAGTATGGGCTGAAATTGTGGACGCAAGTCCTTCTTCTGGAAAGCCTCTGGATTCAGAACTGACGAGTGGTTCAACCCAGGCATTCGGCGACGCAGCGCGCCAGCGACTGCGCGCGCGGGTCCATCAGCACGTAAGGGCCAGCGTGTTGGTCACGAAGCCGAACGCCAGTTCCCGCTCGGGATCGGCAAAACCGATGCTGCCTCCGGCGCCGGGATGGCCGAACGCCTGAGGCCCCATGGCGAAGGTGGCATTGGTGACCTGGGGCTGGTCGAGCCAGCAGCCCAGGCCGAAACGCGTCTGCGCCAGCAGCGTACGATCCTCGCCGACACTGTGCTCGCGTGTCATCTCGGCCAGCAGCGCATCGTCGAGCAGGCGCCCTTGCAGTAGCCCCATGTAGAAGCCGGCCAGCGCACGGGCATTACCGTGACCATTGGCGGCCGGTTGCGCCATGCGCCGCCATTCGGGCTTGTTGCCGCTGTTCATGATCGATGGCGGGTTGTTGAACGCCCGGGCGCTGAGCGAAGCCGGCTCGCCGACCATGGCCTGCAGCAGGCGCTGCGCCGCGGCATCGCCGAAGTCGTTGCGGCCACGGGTCAGATGGGCGACGCGGTGGAACTCGCTGTCGGCCAGCCCCACGTGAAGGTCCAGGCCGAGCGGCGTGGCGGTGCGCGCCACGATCGACTCGCCGGGCCCGCAACCATCGACACGCCGCAGCAACTCGCCGACCAGCCAGCCATAGGTCATGGCGGCATAGCCCTGGCCTTCGCCCGGCGTCCACCAGGGTTGCTCGGCCACCAGCGCCGCGGTCATGCTCGCCCAGTCGTACAGCGCCTCGGCCGGCAGCAGCTGGCGTATCGCCGGCAGTCCGGCCCGATGGCAGAGCAACTGGCGCAGGGTGATCGCCTGCTTGCCGTTCACGGCGAACTCCGGCCAGATCCGCGCGACTGGCTCGTCGAGTTCCAGCTTGCCCTGCGCGACCAGCTGCAAGGCCGCCACGGCAGTGAACGCCTTGGTGCAGGAAAACAGGTTCACCAAGGTATCGCTGTGCCAGGCCTGCTCGCCCGAATTGTCGGCGACGCCGGCCCAGAGGTCGACCACCGTCTCGCCGCCGATCTGCACGCAGAGGGCGGCGCCGCGTTGCCCGGCACGCTCGAACAGCGCGCCGAACGCATCCCTGACCGCCTCGAAGTGAAGATCGAAATATCCCTGAATCTGCACGCCACACCTCGTATCGAATTCACTGCGGGCTCATTCTGGCAAGCGCGAGCGCTCGCGCACAGCCCATTGATGGGTCCCCATCGGAACCGGTGATGGCCGCCCGGCTAACCGATCTCGCGGCGGAACGGCGGCAGCGCGTTGAGGATCGCCTTGCCGTAGCGCTGGGTCACCACCCGCCGGTCGAGCAGCGTGATGGTGCCGCGGTCCGCCTCGGTGCGCAGCAATCGGCCGCAGGCCTGGACCAGCCGTAGCGAGGCGTCCGGCACGGCGATCTCCATGAACGGATTGCCGCCGCGCGCTTCGATCCACTCCGCCAGCGCCGCCTCCACCGGATCGTCCGGCACGGCGAAGGGAATCTTGGCGATGACCACATGCTCGCAATAGGCTCCCGGCAGGTCGACGCCCTCGGCGAAGCTGGCCAGGCCGAACAGCACGCTGGGCTCGCCATCGTCGACCCGCGCCTTGTGCTTGTTCAGCGTCTCCTGCTTGGACAGGTTGCCCTGGATCAGCACCCGCCGGCGCCAGTCGCGCTCGAGGCCGTCGAACACGTCCTGCATCTGTCTGCGCGAGGAGAACAGCACCAGAGTGCCGCGCGAGCCCTCCACCAGTTGCGGCAGTTCGCGCACGATGGCCGCGGTGTGCGCCGCGGCATCGCGCGGGTCGGCCTGCAGGTCCGGGACCCGCAGCACGCCGGCATCGGCATGATGGAAAGGGCTCGGCACCACGGCGGTGACCGCCGCCTTCGGTAGCCCGGCGCGCATGCGGTAGCGATCGAAACTGTTCAGCGCGGTGAGCGTCGCCGAGGTCACCAGTGCGCCGTAGGCCACGTTCCAGAGGTTGCGCCGCAGCGTCTCGGCGGCGAGGATCGGGCTGGCGTTGACCTCGATATCGAACAGCGCGCCGCTGTCGGCCAGGGTCAGCCAACGCGCCATCGGCGGGCTGTCCTCGGGGTCCTCGACGGTGAAGGCGGTCCACAGCTCCCAGTTGCCCTGCGCGCGCGTCAGCAGGCTGCCGAACAGCGGATACCACTCCTCGGCCTGGTGGCTGGCGATGCCGGCACCCGTTTCGCCATCCATCGCCTCCTTGAGCAGCTCGGCGATACGGCTGAACAGGTCGGTCAACCTGGAAAAGCCCTTCTTCAACTCGCTGCCGAGCTCGATCAGGTGCTCCGGCACCACGCCACCGACGAAGCGGTGGCGTGGTCGCTCGCGACCTTCCATGTCCTCGCCGGCCTTGAAGTCGGCCAGTTGCTCGCAGGCGCTGAACATGAACTGCTGCTGGCTGCGCAGTTCGCGGGCGAGTTCCGGAATGCCCTCGATCAGCCGGCCGAGTTCGCCGGGCAAAGGGTGCTGGGCGAGCAGCTTGGTCAGGTTCTTTTCCACCTGGCCCAACCAGTCGGCCGTCGAGCGTAGGCGGGTGAAGTGGGCGAAGTGGCCGATGGCCTTGTCCGGCAGGTGGTGCCCTTCGTCGAAGACGTAGATCGTCTCGCGCGGATCGGGCAGCACCGCGCCGCCGCCGAGCGCCAGGTCGGCCAGGACCATGTCGTGGTTGGTGACGATCACATCGACCTTGGTCATGCCCTCGCGCGCCTTGTAGAAGGCGCACTGCTGGAAGTTGGGGCAGTGCCGGCCGGTGCACTGGCTGTGGTCGGTGGTCAGCTGCGCCCAGTCGGCATCGCCAAGCTCTTCCGGCCAGCTGTCGCGGTCACCATCCCAGCGGTTGCCGGCCAGCTTCTCGATCATGCCGCTGAACAGCTTCTGGCTGCGCTCGTCGACCTCGAGGCGAAAGCCCTCCTCCTCGAACAGCTGGGCGGTGGCGCTTTGCGCCTGGCCTTCCTGCAGCAGCATGTCCAGCTTGGACAGGCACAGGTAGCGACCACGGCCCTTGGCCAGGGCGAAGCTGAAGCTGAGCCCGCTGTTGCGCATCAGGTCCGGCAGGTCCTTGTGCACGATCTGTTCCTGCAGCGCCACGGTGGCCGTGGCGATGACCAGCCGCTTGCCGGCGGCCCTGGCGGTGGGGATGGCCGCCAGGCTGTAGGCAACCGTCTTGCCGGTGCCGGTGCCGGCCTCGACCGCGACCACCGCCGGCTCGCCGTCGCGGCGGCCCTCGTCGTCGACCTTGATCGCACCGAGCACCTTGGCCACCTCGGCGATCATCAGGCGCTGGCCATAGCGGGGCTTGAGCCCCTTGGCCTCGAGAAAGCGGGAATAGGCGCCCTGGATCTGGGACTTGAGTTCGGTACTGAGCATGGGCGCGGAGCTGTATATATTTTCAGTGTCTCGATGGGGCGGCTATGATAGCGCGCGATCGCCCAACCGCCACCGGAGATTTGCCCATGACGCCTTTCGCCCTGCTCTACGCACTCCACGTACTCGCCGCGACGATCTGGGTGGGCGGCATGTTCTTCGCCTGGATGGTGCTGCGCCCGGCGGCCGGCGCCATGCTGCAAGCCCCGGAGCGGCTGAAGCTCTGGGCCGACGTGTTCCGCCGCTTCTTCCTCTGGGTCTGGGTGGCCGTGCTGGTACTGCCCATCGGCGGCATCGGCATGTGGCACATGCGCTTCGGCACCCTGGAAAGCGCGCCACGCTACGTGCACATCATGGCTGGCCTGTACCTGGTGATGCTGGCGTTGTTCCTGCGCATCCAGCTGCTGCAGCTGCCGGCGCTCAAGCGGGCGATCAGCACCGAGGATTGGCCCGCGGGCGGCGCGGTACTCGGCAGGATCCGCCGGTTGGTGGGGATCAACCTGGCGCTGGGCCTGGCCGTCGTCGCACTCGCCAGCGCCCGCCCCCCGCTCTGAGCCAAGCGGACAATAAAAAGCCGGGCCCATGGCCCGGCTGGAAGCCAATCACCAGTCCGAATCAGGGACGGGCTTCGACTTCGGCTTCTACCCGACGGTTGATCGCCCGACCTTCCGGAGTCGCGTTATCGGCGACGGGGCGGGACTCGCCGTAACCGACCGCATTCACCCGGCCGCCTTCCACGCCGTACTGGTTGACCAGCACTTCACGCACCGCATTGGCACGCCGCTCGGACAGGCGCTGGTTATAGGCATCGGTACCGATCGAGTCGGTATGACCTTCCAGCACGGTCGAGGTCTGCCCGTACTCTTTCATGAAGTCGGCGAGGTTCTGGATATCGGCGAAACTGTCGGGCTTGACCACGGCGCGATCGAAGTCGAACTTGACGTCCAGCTCGACCCGCACCGGCGCGGCAGCAGGTTCCGGCTCGGGCTCAGGCATCGGCTGCACCGTCTCCACAACCGCGACGGTTTCCTCTTCCATGCCGTTTGCCCAACAATAGGCGGCACCGACACCACCGCCGATCAGAGCGCCCCAACCGGCATAGGTGCTGCTTTCAATGGCCCCCAGCGCGGCACCGGTCACGCCACCGACGGCTGCACAGGTGGGCCAATCCTGTTTCTGCACGCCTGCACAACCCGCCAGGAACGTGGTCATGACAATAACGGGTACTGCTGTCCGTAAAGTACTCATCGGTTAAAACCTCCAGTGTGGAATTCAGCCAGAATCGCCACGCACGAGACTCCGGGCGGCTCCGGTTACTTTGAGACTAGGCCGACAAACGGCACCACGCTAGTCTGTACGCTTAAAACGAGGATTCTCGATTGACTGAAAACCCTGTAGCGCGCACGCCCCAGCAAGCCTTGGCGGCCCTGCTCGAACATCACGCACCATCACGCCTCCTGCATGTGGGACACAGCGACCAACCGGCACTCGCCGCTTACGCCCAAAGCCATCCGGGCAGCCATGTCGATCGCGCACAAACGGCGCCACTACCGCAAGAGCTGGCCCAACAGCGCTACGACCTGGCATTGCTCGTCGATTGCCTCGAATACCTGCCCAAGCGCAGAGGCCTGGAGCTGCTCGGCGGGATTCGCAATCTGAACGCCAGCCGCATGGCCGTGCTCGTCGACCTGGATGCCTGCGACTGGCAGGCCACCGACTTTTATGCCCTGGCCCTGCAGATCGGCGAACGCTTCCAGCGCGACGGACAGACCTTGACGCTATTCACCTACGACCTGCTCCAATACAAGCAGGTTCCGGACTGGCTGAACGCCCGGTTCTGGGCCAATCCCGAGATGTTCGGCAAATACTGGTGGTGAACATGAGCGATCGGCACGCGCACGAAACCAACTGCCCTTGCGGCAGCGGCGACTCCCTCGACCAGTGCTGCGGTCGCTATCACGCCGGGACGGCGGCTCCCAGCGCCGAACGACTGATGCGCTCGCGCTACAGCGCCTATGTGCTGGGGCTGATCGACTATCTGCAGGCCACCACGCTACCGGCGCAGCAGGCTGCCCTGGACCTCGAGGCGATGCGCCGCTGGAGCCTGGACAGCACCTGGCTGGGACTGGAAGTGGAAGAAAGCGCGGTGCTGGGGGGCAAGCCCGAGCATGCGCTGGTGACCTTCACCGCCCGCTGGCACGACCAGAACGGCGAACACGCCCACCAGGAGCGCTCGGCCTTCGTCCAGCGCAACGGGCACTGGTACTTCATCGACCCCACGGTTCCCCTGAAGGCCGGGCGCAACGACCCCTGCCCTTGCGGCAGCGGGGAGAAATTCAAGAAATGCTGCGCCGCCTACACCTGATCTCCGCCCCTTGGCTTGCAGCGCGGCAGCCCAAGGGACGGCACGGGCATCGCCCTTACTTCTCGACGAAGGCCCGCTCGATCAGGTAATGCCCCGGATCGCCCATGCGCGGCGACACCTTCAGCCCGAAACTGTCCAGCACCTGGCTGGTTTCATCGAGCATGCTCGGGCTGCCGCAGATCATCGCGCGGTCGTCCTGCGGGTTGATCGGCGGCAGGCCGATGTCGCTGAACAGCTTGCCGCTGCGCATCAGGTCGGTCAGGCGTCCCTGGTGCTCGAAGGGTTCGCGGGTCACCGTCGGGTAGTAGATCAGCTTTTCCTTCACCGCCTCGCCGAAGAACTCGTTCTGCGGCAGATGCTCGGTGATGAATTCGCGGTAGGCGACCTCGTTGACGTAACGAACGCCGTGCACCAGCACGACCTTCTCGAACCGTTCGTAGGTCTCCGGATCCTGGATCACGCTCATGAACGGCGCCAGCCCGGTGCCGGTGCTGAGCAGGTAGAGATGCTTGCCCGGCAGCAGGTCGTCGAGCACCAGGGTGCCGGTCGGCTTGCGGCTGATCATGAGCTGGTCGCCTTCCTGCAGGTGCTGCAGGCGCGAGGTGAGCGGACCGTCCGGCACCTTGATGCTGAAGAACTCGAGGTGTTCTTCATAGTTCGGGCTGGCGATACTGTAGGCGCGCATCAGCGGACGGCCTTCGACTTCCAGGCCGATCATGACGAACTGGCCATTCTCGAAGCGCAAGCCGGGATTACGGGTAGTCTTGAAGCTGAACAGCGTATCGTTCCAATGGTGCACACTGAGGACACGCTCAACGTTCAGGTTACTCATGCTGCGGATTCCTCATTGAGTCGCGGCGGCGTTATGTAGTTGGCAGTTTATCGGCGCCAGCCTTATTCGTTAATCGAATAATAAAGATATAGGTTATCGGTTATATAGATATGCATTTCACTCTTCGCCAGCTCGAAGTGTTCGCCGCGGTTGCCCGCCAGGAGAGCGTCTCGCGCGCGGCCGAAAGCCTTTCGCTGTCGCAGTCGGCCACCAGCACGTCACTGGCCGAACTGGAGCGCCAGTCCGGCTGCCAGTTGTTCGACCGCGCCGGTAAACGTCTGTGCCTGAACGCCCTGGGCCGCCAGCTGTTGCCACAGGCGGTTGCCCTGCTCGATCAGGCACGAGCCATCGAGGATCTGCTCAACGGCAAGAGCGGCTTCGGTTCGCTGGCGGTAGGCGCGACACTGACCATCGGCAACTACCTCGCCACCCTGCTGATCGGCAGCTTCATGCAACGCCATCCGGAATGCCGGGTAACGCTGCATGTGCAGAACACCGCGCATATCGTGCAGCAGGTTGCGCAACATGAACTTGATTTGGGTCTAATCGAGGGCGAGTGCCAGCATCCCGACCTGGAGGTCCAGCCCTGGATCGAGGACGAGCTGGTGGTGTTCTGTGCGCCACAGCACCCGCTGGCCCGGCGCGAGGCCCTGGACCTGGACGAACTTTCGGGCGAGGCCTGGATCCTGCGTGAACGGGGCTCAGGCACCCGCATGACCTTCGAGCAGGCCATGCGTCATCGACCAGGCAAGCTGAACGTGCGCCTGGAGCTGGAACACACCGAAGCGATCAAACGTGCCGTGGAGTCGGGGCTGGGAATCGGCTGCATCTCGCGACTGGCGCTGCGTGACGCCTTCCGCCGCGGCAGCCTGGTACCGGTGGTGACGCCGGAGCTGGATCTGCGCCGGCAGTTCTATTTCATCTGGCATTCGCACAAATACCAGACGGCGGCCATGCGCGAATTCGTCGAGCAGTGCCAGGCCATGACGTCCGGCGTGCGGCGTAGCGATGAAATCATGCTGCCGCCGATCGCCTGAGGTGCGTCGTCAACTGGTGGGGATGGAGCCCATCTGCTGCAGCAGCAACGCCGCCTGGGTCCGGGTACGCACGCCGAGCTTGCGGAAGATGGCGGTGACATGCGCCTTGATGGTCGCCTCGGAGACGTTCAGCTCGTAGGCGATCTGCTTGTTCAGCAGGCCGTCGCAGACCATCGTCAGCACCCGGAACTGCTGCGGTGTCAGGCTGGCGAGCCCGGCACTGGCCGCCTTGGCTTCGTCGCTGACATTGGCCACGTCCTGGATATTGCTCGGCCACCAGACGTCGCCGTCGAGCACTGCCCGCACCGCTTCCTGGATGGTTTCCAGCGAACTCGATTTCGGAATGAAGCCGCTGGCGCCGAACTCGCGCGAACGCGCGACGACCGCCGCATCCTCCTGCGCCGAAATCATCACCACCGGCAACTGGGGATACTGGCCGCGCAGCAGCACCAGGCCTGAAAAGCCATAGGCGCCCGGCATGTTCAGATCCAGCAGAACCAGATCCCAGGCCGCACCCTGATTGAGAAAGCTTTCCAACTCGGCGATGCTGGCCGCCTCCACCAGCCGGACGTTGTCCCCCAGCCCCATGGTGAGCGCCTGCTGCAACGCGCTGCGAAACAGCGGATGATCATCGGCAATGATTATTTCGTAAGCAGCCATTGGCAGACCTGTAGTTTTTATTGGCGCTTTTCATCGGCTAATAGCCGATGCCGACAAGATGACGGCAAAACCCGACAAATTCCGTCGGGAATTCCCGATATGACATTCGGTCGGCAAATGGGAATATCGACTGCCGGCCACAACAAATCAAGCGGCGCAAGCATGCCCACCCACGAATAAGTGGTCAAGCGCGATGCTTTGTAGCAAAGTCTGCGCCTTTTCCTCCGACGAGCCGAAAGATGCGTAGCCAAGCCCTCCGCGCCGACTTCCTGATGCTGATTACCGCCATGATCTGGGGCACCGCCTTCGTCGCCCAGCGCATCGGCATGGACAACATCGGCCCCTTTCTCTTCACTGGCCTGCGCTTCGCCCTCGGCGCCCTGGCCCTGCTGCCGCTGGTGATCTACCGCGGCCGGACCGCCGCGCGTCACGAACCCTTCCTGCAGCGCGGATTGCTGTTCGGCGGCCTGTCCATGGGCCTGGCACTGACCCTGGGTATCAACCTGCAGCAGGTCGGCCTGCTGTTCACCAGCGTGACCAATTCCGGCTTCATCACCGGCCTGTACGTGATCGTGGTGCCGTTGCTGGGGCTCGTCATCGGCCACCGGACCGGCCTGGGCACCTGGCTCGGGGCCTTTCTCGCGGTCGCCGGCATGGCCCTGCTGAGCATCGGCGAGGACTTCCAGGTGGCGTCCGGGGATTGGATCCAGTTGGCCGGCGCCTTCGTCTGGGGCCTGCACGTGCTGCTGGTGAGCTTCTTCGTCAGCCGCCACGACGCGATCCGCCTGGCCTTCCTGCAGTTCGCCACCTGTGCGCTGGTGAGCCTGCTGCTCGCGCTGGTCTTCGAGGAAACCGATCCGGCCAGCATCTGGCTCGCCGGACCGGCACTGATCTACGGCGGGCTGTTCGCGGTCGCGGTCGGCTATACCCTGCAGGTGGTGGCACAGAAGCACGCGATCGCCTCCCATGCGGCGATCATCCTCTCCCTCGAGGCGGTGTTCGCGGCCATTGCCGGTGCGCTGTTCCTCGACGAGAGCCTCACCCCGCGCGGCTACCTGGGCTGCGTGCTGATGTTCCTCGGCATGCTGGCCGCCCAACTGTGGCCGCGCAGGCCGGAACCACTGGCCGTCGAAGCCGCCAAGGCCTGATCGCCGCACCGCGCGGCTATGGCGCGGGCGCTGCCTGCAGGGCCCGATGCGCGGCGTTCTGCAGGTCCGGCTGGCGATGGTGCTTGGCGCCGAGGTAGTGCTCGGTAAAGACGTCCAGCCAGGCATCCAGGGTGTTGGCCGCGGCCGCATCGCCGGCCAGATCGAGACAGAGCGCCGCGACTTCCGCGGTGCACAGGTGATCGCTGCGGGTCGAGCGCCGCAGGCGATAGCGCGACAGGGCCTCCGGCCGCAGGCTGAGCACCGGCAGGCCATCCAGATAGGGACTCTTGCGGAACATCTTGCGCGCCTCGGTCCAGGTCGCGTCGAGCAGGACGAACAGTGGCCGCTTGCCGGGCTGCGGCTCGATGCACTCGACCACGCGCGACGGCACGGCGTATTCGCCCGGGAAGACCACCAGCGGTTGCCACTGCGGATCGGCGAGCAGTTGCAGCAGGTGCGGATCCACACCCGCGCGCTGCCAGCTGAAGGCGAAGGTATCGGGTACCACATCGGCGATCAGCCAGCCGGTATTGCTCGGTTTCAGCGGTTCGATGTCGTGCATCAGCAGGCAGACGCCACTGCGGCTGTCGACCTCCGGCAGCCACGGGCACAGGCAGTGGCTGAACGGTACACGGCAGCGCGCGCAGCGTGGCGCGCGCGACCCTCGGGCGACGAAGGGTTTCAGACTGCGCGCCAGGCGCTCGTCGCGCAGGCGGGCTACGGCATGGGGCATGGATCGGCTCGGGGTCGTTCGGAAGGACGGGATCGGGACGGAGCACGCGGCACCGAAACCCGGCGCACAGCGGTCCGCTCAGAGGTTGCGCGACAATCCGGGCCAAGCTACCGGCCCGCGGCGGAAATGGCAAATGAACCGTACCCCACCCCGTCGGTCGAACAAGCGCAGTCATAAGGAGAGCGCCATGTACCGTCTGACCACTCTGCTCGCTCTGAGCCTCGCCCTTCCCATCGCCCATGCCGCCTCGCTCCAGGAGCGGCAACTGGGCCAGCTACTCGACCAGGTCGCCCGGGAAAGCAGCGTCGGCACGCCGCGGGCGATCAACGAAGACATCCTCGACCAGGGCTACACCGTCGACGGCAACGAACTGGTCAACCACCTCAGCGTGCAGCCGCGGCATGCCGCCCAGATGCGCGACAACCCGGCCGACGTGCGCAGTCAGCTCGGCGTCAGCGTCTGCGGCAACCAGGGCCTGCGCACGCTGATGAGCCAGGGCGCCGTGCTGCGCTACGAGTTCAGCGAGTACAAATCCAACAGGCCGATCGCCACCGAGCGCTACAAGGCCGCGGATTGCGGCCTGTAGCGGGCCGCCCTCAGGGAAGCCCGGCTCAGTGCCTGGCGCTAGTCGTCGCGCAGGGTCTCGGGATCGCCCCTGCCGGCCACCGCAGCCGCTTCCTCACGCGTCAGCAAGGCGGTGCGCGGCACGTTGCGCAGCCGTGCACAGGCGGCTAGCACATTGGCCCAGCTGGCGCGGTTGGCGAACTGCATGCCGAACTCGTCCAGCGTGCCGCCACGATTGCGATAGCCGAGCACCGAACTCTTGCGCGCATCCGGCAGGATCGGCACAGGTGCCCACGCGCCACCTCCGGGCGCATGTGGGTCAGCAGCACGCGCATTTCCATGCGGTCGGGAAAGAGCCGCTCCGCCACCCCGTCGCTCGCCCGCGCCTCCACCTCCCAGTGGTCGCGCGGCGCCCTGAAACGACCGGGCTCCTGTAGATACACCAGCCGGTAGGCGCATTCGGCTTCCTTGAGGCGCTCTGCGGCGCGCAGCATCTCACCCAGCTGATAGCTGCCGTTGGCGATCAGTAGCAACGCCCCCTCCCCCGGATTCTCTTCGACGACGATCGCGCCATCGCGCGCCAGCTGCTCGGCCTGGGCCTGGTTGAAATAGCACGGCCGATCGCGCTTGGGCATCACCAGGCAAGCCAGCTCCCCTCGCGCCTTGTAGATCGACGGCAACAGGGCCAGGGCGCTGTTGTGGTCGGCCGGGAACAGCACGCGCACCATGTCGCTCATTTCCCCGAGCAGCGCCTCGCAGAAGGTGGTGTCCTGGTGCGACTGCTGGTTCTTGCCGTTTTCCCAGGTATGCGAGGTCGCGATCAGCGGCCAGCCGAGCCAGCCGGCCGGCCGGCCGATTTCCTTTTGCTGGCGGGAGAAGATGATGCTCTGGCGCACCACACCGAGCATCTTCACGCAGAACGCTTCGTAACTGGCGACCAGGTTCAAGCCACCCTGATTGGCGAGGCAGGCGGACACCACGGCCTCTTCGTTGAGCGCGGTGATGACGGCCCCATCGATCGCTTCGAGTTCGCTTTCCGGGTCGATCACCCGGTGCTTGAGCGCCTTGAGCACGCCAGCCAGGCGATTGCTCGCCAGTTCGTCCGGATTGCCCACGCGCGGACGCAGCGACGGGTTGGCCTGGGTCAGTTCGACGAAGAAGCGGTCGACCGCCGCCATCGGCGAGCAGGCATCGTCACGGTAGTTCAGCTGTGGCATGCGCGGTTCCGCGGGCCGGCGCAGCGCCAGCGGGTTGTCACGCTCGAGCGGACGGCCCTGGCGATGGCGGACGAACAGGCCCAGTGCGGCATCCAGTTCCGCCTGCGGGACGAACAGGCGCGCCGCGTGCTCGTTGAACAGTTCGCGGGCCTCGGAATCCAGGCGCGGATTGCCTGGCAGCGGCAGGTTGTGTGCGGCATTGGTGCCGGCGCCATAGAAGCCGAAGCCCTTGACCGTCTCGGCGATGCCATAGGGTATCGGCAGCGGGTAGTTGAGGATGCCCCGGTCCTTCTCTTCGACCCGGCGCCCCAGGCGCAGCTCCATTTCCCAGAGCGTGGCGACGAAGGCGGCGGGGTCGCGGCCATCGAAGGGAATCGGGTCGAAACCGCACTGCCCCAAGTGCTGGCGGAAATCCTCCAGCCCCTTTTCGGTGCCCAGGGAGGTGCGTTGCTCGATACGCCGACCGTTGGCGATCATCACCGGCAACGCCATTCCACAATCCTCGGCCCGCCACCAGCGCGGAATCCAGTCGCTGCCGCGCTGCTCTTCCGCGGCGCCATCGGAGAGGAAGGCCACCAGCGTCTCGCCCGGCAAGGGCATGTGCGCGTATTGCAGTTCGGCGAAACCGAGATAGCCGCCCTCGGCGATACCGCCTGCGGTATGCGGATTGACGTGACTGCCCAGCGGCGCCAGCGGGCTGCCGTCGGCGGCCTGGCGATAGCCGTAGAAATCCTGCAGCAGGCGATTCATGCCCTTTTCGCCTTCACCGTAGGCCTGCGCCTGTTCGGGGTGCAGGTTGCCGGTCAGCAGGTTGAGCGCATCGACCGCCGCCACGCAATGGCCCTGCCCCATCAGCCAGGCGCGGGTCCGGCCGGTCAGGGCATTCAGCGCCAGGTAGCCGGCATAGGCCGGCACCATGTTCAGCGCACCGCCGGTATGCCCTTCGGGGCTGCGCTTGAAGTCCTCGGCGCCCAGCGGCGTGCCATCGAGCCGGACATGGCGCGCGTAGGTCATGTGCACCACCAGCCAGAGGCCGGCGCTGGCAACGCGATCGACGGCCTGCAGCACCCGGTAGACGCTGGCGAGATCCGGCTGATGCCCTGCTTGTACCAACTGGTGGGCCAGGCGGAATACGGCCGCCTGGGTCTCCAGCGCATGCTCGAACGGCCCGAAGCCGCCGCGCCAGGCAGCGAATTCCGGCTCGGCTTGGGCATGTTGATCCAGCTCGGTGAGGCTGGGCAGTAGCTGACTCATGGGATCACTCCGTCGGTAAGCAGGATGTGCTGTAGTCTAGGCAGGGCTCGTTTCGTTATCTCTGATATGTATCAAGTGCTCCTGGCAACCGAGCCTGCAAAGTGGACACCATCGTACAGACAGGAAGGCAACATGGCTTTGCTCAGTTTTCTCGGCGCGATACAACAGGTCACCGGCTCCTGCTATCTCATTGAGACCCATGACGGCGCGAGGGTTCTGCTCGAATGCGGCATGCACCAGGGACGCCGGCAGGAGGAAAGCGACAACCGCGCGCCCTTCGCCTTCGACCCCAAGACCCTCGACGCGGTCGTGCTTTCCCATGCCCATATCGATCACAGCGGCCTGTTGCCGCGCCTGGTCGCACTCGGCTATCGCGGCCCGGTGCATTGCACCGATGCCACGGCCGAACTGCTCGAGCTGATGCTGCTGGATTCGGCGCAGATCCAGGAAAAGGATGCCGAATGGGAGAACAAGTGGCGCGCACGTATCGGCAAGCCGTTGATCCAGCCGCTCTACACCCGGGTCGACGCCGAACGCATGCTCGGCCAGCGCGCACCGCATCGGTATGGCGAGACATTCGAAGCCGCAGCCGGGGTCAGCGTGACCTTCCACGATGCCGGCCATATCCTCGGCTCGGCCATCGTGCAGATGGATGTACGGGACCACGGCCGGACCCGCCGCCTGGTATTTTCCGGAGACTTGGGCAACACCTGCTCGCCGCTGATGCACGCGCCCACCGTGCTCAAGGAAGCCGACGTGGTGCTGATGGAGTCGACCTACGGCGACCGCGACCACCGCAGCCACGACGCCACGCTCGAGGAACTGGCTGGCATCCTGCAGCAGGCCCATCGCGATGGCGGCAACGTGCTGATGCCGTCCTTCGCCGTCGGGCGCACCCAGGACCTGATCTACTACCTCGGCCGCTTCCATCGCGAAGGCCGCCTGCCACAGCAGGCGGTCTTCCTCGACAGCCCCATGGCGATCGGCGCCAACGCCATCTACTCGCACTACAAGGACCAGCTGGACCTCAACGGCATCGCCCCCGCGCTCAGCGCAACCAGCAGCAAGCTCTACGCCGAACGCTGGTTGCCGATACTCAAGCCCACGCCGACGCCCGAAGAGTCGATGGCCATCAACCGCTTCAAGAGCGGCGTGATCATCATCGCCGGCAGCGGCATGTGCACCGGCGGGCGCATCCTGCACCACTTCAAGCACAACCTCTGGCGCGAAGAGTGCCATCTGGTGATCCCCGGCTTCCAGGCCCGCGGCACCCTCGGCCGCGCCATCGTCGACGGGGCGAAAAGCGTCAAGCTACTGCACCAGCGCATTGCCGTGAATGCCAAGGTCCATACGCTCGGCGGGTTTTCCGCGCATGCCGGCCAATCGCAGCTGATCGACTGGGTCAGCCAGTTCGAGAACCGCCCGGAGCTCTATCTGGTCCACGGCGAACTGGAAAAGATGCAGGTCCTGCAACAGGCCATTCGCGACCGCCTCAACTGGGAAGCCCGCATACCGGAACCCGGTGATCGCATCGCGCTCTGAGTGCTAGCGCCCATCCGAACGCGCCGGAGCCCCGGGCTCCGGCAGCGGAACGGCCCTGCCCAAACGCCTTCGGCTTGAATTCCGCCGATTGCGGCCTCAGCCTGGGCGTAGCACTCATACATGGAGAAGTTGTATGTCTTTCGATCCGGACGACTACCTGTCGCGACACTTCAAGACCAGCGGCGCCGACCTCGAAAGCAGGATCGATGAACTCGTCACCATGGTCGTGCCCGAAACCAGCCCCAACCTGCCGCTGTACCGGGAAATGCTGGTCACCGTGATGCGCATGGCCCAGGCCGACCGCAGCCGTTGGGATGCCAAGATCCTGCTGCAGACGATGCGCGAGATGGAGCACGCCTTCAGCCGCCTGGACCAGTTCAAGCGGCGCCGCAAGGTCACGGTGTTCGGCTCTGCCCGCACGCCGATCGAGCACCCGCTGTATGCACTGGCGCGCCAGCTGGGCAGCACCCTGGCGCACTACAACTTCATGGTCATCACCGGCGCCGGCGGCGGCATCATGGCTGCCGCCCACGAAGGCGCCGGGCGCGATAACAGCCTCGGGCTCAATATCACGCTTCCCTTCGAGCAGCATGCCAACCCGACGGTGGACGGCACCGACAACCTGCTGTCGTTCCACTTCTTCTTCGTGCGCAAACTGTTCTTCATCAAGGAGGCGGACGCCCTGGTACTCTGCCCCGGCGGCTTCGGCACGCTCGATGAAGCACTGGAGGTGCTCACGCTGATCCAGACCGGCAAGAGTCCGCTGGTACCGGTGGTGCTGCTCGACGAACCGGGCGGCTCGTATTGGAGCGATGCGCTGCGGTTCATGCGCGGCCAGCTGGAAGGAAACCGCTACATCCTGCCCAGCGACATGCGCCTGATGCGCCTGGTGGACGATGCCGAGCAAGCCGCCAAGGAAATCGCCGACTTCTATCGCAATTTCCACTCCAGCCGCTGGCTCAAGGACCGCTTCGTCCTGCGCATGAACCACCCGTTGAACGAACTGGCCATGGAGTACCTGAACGACGAGTTCGCCGACCTGTGCCTGAGCGGCGCATTCGAACAGCAAGCGTGCTGCGAATCGGAACTGGACGAGCCGGAACTGCAGCGCCTGCCGCGGTTGAGCTTCGTCTTCAACGGTCGCGACCATGGACGGCTGCGCGAGCTCACCGACTACATCAACGAGCCCACCAGCTGGGCACCGCTGCTGGCGACCGAGGACTGATGGACGAAGGTTCGGGCCTGCGGCCTGCAATCACCACGGGGGCGCACACAGGGAGTGATGCGCATCCGCAGATGTGTGGGCCCGAGCCCGGATTTCTGTAGAAGGCAGCTTGCTGGCGATACTGTTGAAAAGCTAATCGCCAGCAAGCTGGCTCCTACAAACAGCGTGCCCCTACTTGTAATCCACATGCGCAGACCAACCTGCAGGCAAGGTACTCAGTCGTCTGATGCGCCACCACGCAGCAACCGGCCGATCAGCTCCGGCGGATAGCCCCGGTAGCTGAGGAAGCGCCCCTGCTTGGCGCGTTCGCGGGCGTCTGCTGGCAGCCGGCCGAACTTGCGTTGCCAGGCATCGCGCAGTTGCTCGCCCCAGTCGAAGCCGCTGTCGCGCAAGGCCTGCTCGATATCCGCGCGCGGCAGCCCGCGCTGGGCCAGCTCCTCACGGATGCGCAATGGCCCATAGCCGGCATTAACCCGGCTCCTGACGAAGCTTTCGAGGTAACGCGATTCGGACAGCAGGCCCTGCTCGCAGAGACGATCCAGGGCCTGTTCGATCAGTTCGGGCGGGGCGCCGCGCTGGCGCAACTTGCGAAAGAGCTCGACGCGCCCATGCTCGCGTCGGGCCAGCAGGTCCATTGCCGCCCGCCGCACCGCGGCGGGGCTATCGAGCACGACGGGCATGCGGATCAGAGATCGGCGTCGACCAGGTCTTCGCTGACCACGTTCGCCTTGCCGCTGCCACTGACCACCAGCAGTTTCTCGCGAATCTGCTGCTCGATCTCGCGACCGATCTCCGGATTGTCTTCCAGGTACTTGGCGGCGTTGGCCTTGCCCTGGCCGATCTTGTTGCCCTTGTAGGCGTACCAGGCGCCGGACTTCTCGACCAGGCCCTGCTGCACGCCGAGATCGATGATCTCGCCGTTGCGGTAGATGCCCTTGCCGTAGAGGATCTGGAACTCGGCCTGGCGGAACGGCGGCGCCACCTTGTTCTTCACTACCTTGACGCGGGTTTCGCTGCCGACCACCTCGTCGCCTTCCTTCACCGCGCCGGTACGACGGATGTCCAGGCGCACCGAGGCGTAGAACTTCAACGCGTTACCGCCGGTGGTGGTTTCCGGGCTGCCGAACATCACGCCGATCTTCATGCGGATCTGGTTGATGAAGATGACCAGGCAGTTGGCGTTCTTGATGTTGCCGGTGATCTTGCGCAGCGCCTGGGACATCAGGCGTGCCTGCAGGCCGACGTGGGCATCGCCCATTTCGCCTTCGATCTCGGCCTTGGGCACCAGCGCCGCCACGGAGTCGACGATGATCACATCCACCGCGTTGGAGCGCACCAGCATGTCGGTGATTTCCAGCGCCTGCTCGCCGGTGTCCGGCTGCGACACCAGCAGGTCGTCGACATTGACGCCCAGCTTGCCGGCGTAGTCCGGGTCCAGCGCGTGTTCGGCGTCGACGAAAGCGCAGGTGGCGCCCATCTTCTGCGCCTCGGCGATGACCGAGAGGGTCATGGTGGTCTTGCCCGACGATTCCGGGCCGTAGATCTCGACGATGCGGCCTTTCGGCAGGCCGCCGATGCCCAGTGCGATATCCAGCCCCAGCGAGCCGGTGGAAATGGCCGGGATCGCCTGGCGATCGTGATCGCCCATGCGCATCACCGCGCCCTTGCCGAACTGCTTCTCGATCTGGCCCAGGGCTGCAGCCAAGGCGCGCTTCTTGTTCTCGTCCATCGAATCCTCACTTGATCAAGAGGGCCAGAGGCCACAACAACTGTATAAGTAGACAGTATTAGAACATAGGCAAATTTGCTCGCCTAGCCCTGCGCCGGATTTTCTCCAGCCGCCAGGCACAACAGTCCTTGCAGCGCGGCCACCACCGTCTGCTCGCGCACCGCCTGGCGGTCGCCGGCAAACAGGTAGCGCCGGGTATGCAGCTGCGCGCTATCGGCCCAGGCGATCCAGACCGTGCCCACCGGCTTGTCCGTCGAACCGCCGCTCGGCCCGGCGATACCACTGACCGCCACCGCGAAGCGCGCGCCGCTGCGTTGCTGGGCACCGCGCGCCATGGCCCGCACCACCTCGGCACTGACTGCCCCCACCTGCTCGAACAGCTGCGCCGGCACGCCGAGCTGCAGGGTCTTCTGCACATTGG
The DNA here is from genome assembly GCF_000582595.1 of Pseudomonas sp. BAY1663. Classification (NCBI taxonomy): domain Bacteria; kingdom Pseudomonadati; phylum Pseudomonadota; class Gammaproteobacteria; order Pseudomonadales; family Pseudomonadaceae; genus Pseudomonas; species Pseudomonas sp. BAY1663. Next base: position 48,737 of record NZ_AZSV01000004.1, on the reverse strand, counting down.
AATAGGTGACGTAGCCGGCCTCGAACCAGGCCGAGCTGCCGGCGATCCGGGTGATCGCCTCGGCGATCCCGCCGCCGGTACAGGATTCGGCGGTGGTGACCTGTGCATCCTGTCGTTGCAGGCTTCGCCCAATCGCGAGGCGAGATCGGTGAGCGTCATCGGGGCTCCGGAAGCGGAAAAACCGCTACCCTACACCAGCTGCCCACACACTTCAGCCCGCCGGATCGCCGGACCGCTCGAGCGGCGCCCCTGCGCCAGCATTACGCCTGCGGCTGCGCCGGTCGGACCAGTCCGCCCTGTCGACGGCGGCCCAGCCGGCTGACCACCCGGTCGCCGTAACCCTGGATCGGATCGGCCAGGGTACGCTTGATGAAGAAGGCGAATAGTGTAACGACCGCCAGCATGATGCCGATGTACAGCGGACCGGGAATGGCCAGCGCCGAGGGATGGAAGTGCAGGCGCTCGGCGATGGCGAACACCGAGGGATGGGTCAGGAAGATGATGTAGCCCACGCCCCCGACGGGCGCCAGCCAGCGCAGCCCCTGCCCCTTGATTCGCGTCGCCAGCAGGAAGATCGCCATCCCCAGGCTGTAGCTCACGAGATAGCGATACCAGGTTTCACCGAGCCCGCTATCGTGGGAATAGGCGAGCACGCAGGTCGGCAGGAGGAAGACATAGAACAGCGCGACCGCAGCCCAGGCGTAGCCGCCGGAACTAGTGGCGCGTCCGTTGTCGGTGCTTTTCCACAGCGCGCCGAGGAAGCACACACTCACCATCAGCGGCAGCGCCACCGGCAACTTGGCCTCCAGGCTGTAGCGCAGGTAGGCGAGCAATAAGGTGAAACCGTACTGCAGGACCAGCAAGAGCAGATCCAGCCGAGCGGAGCTACCCGGCCTGAAGGCGAACATCACCACGCAGAGCACGTAGAAGGTGATCTCGATCTGCAGTGTCCAGTACAGACCGATCACGTTCTCGACCAGGAAGAAGCCCTGCAGCATCGTCGCGTTGACGGCGATGACCAACGCCGAGAACAGCCGCGCCGGGTCGTCCCAGGGAAACATCGTGCCGAGCAGCAGCGACAGCCAGTACAACGGGAACAGGCGGAAGAAACGCTGGAACACGAATGCCGCCACCGGCCGCTCGAAGGTCTGTCGGTTCCGGTACAGGCCGGCGACGATGAAATAGCCACTCAGCGCGAACAGCACCAGCACGCTGGTCTTGCCGACATCCAGCACCGTCTTGGTCGACAGGAACAGGTAACTGGTCAGTTCGTCGAAGAAGCCGTCGCGCTTCATCTTGGCGATCAGATGGGAATAGGCGACGCACAGCGCCGCTCCGCCGCGCAGGGCGTCGAGTCCGAGGAGTCGGGGCATGTCTGCTGCTCACGTGGGTGTGATGAGAGGGAAAGTCGCCAGAAATCGACGCGAGAAACGCCCCAGGCAAGCCGTGTTGCCTTCGCGGACCGCAGCGACGACAAAACCCGGGCAAGCTACCGCGACAGCTGCCACAGGGCGCTGCGCAACTGCGAGGTCGGAAGAAATGCATCGAAGGCCCCGCGAAAGTACGGCTCCGGCGCTTCGATAGAACGCAGCTTATCGGCGGCGCCGGCCCGCTTGTCAATGCGCGCGCCGCGCGTGCCGACCGCTGACATCGCTCACGCCATCGCGCCCCCTTGCGTAGCCCACCGCTGTGCAGCGCCATACCTGCTGAGTGTGGCAGGCCCGTGGTAACCTTGCCGGCTTTCAGCGGGAAGCGCATCCCTTGCCAGGCTGGCTACAGTAGAGCCTGGATAAGTTACGCATGGATGGATGTGCAGGCCGTAAGACTCATTACGGGCCCAGGAAAGAGAGACCGGTGACATATGCGACTGCACGACTCGCCTCGCACCGTCCCCCACCAGGCATCGAATTGTACTGTTCCAAAGCCTCGTGTTGACGGCGAGGCCGGCTCCCCAACCGTCAATCAAGAACTTCCTTATCCAACCTCCCGTAATCGGTGCGCTTAGAGTTACTCAACAACTTTCTCTTCAGCGGCAGCCGAGCCTGTTGCTGCCCCTGCAAAACCAGATGCGATAAATCGCAGCTTGGCTTTCTGTCTATCAAGTGTATATATCGCCGTCAGCGGCACTGCCGTTACGAGCAAACCGGTCAGCACGCTTGTTATCTGACCATTGAATTTGTTTAGTAGCGGAACCCCTGCCAACGCATTCCCGATAACCTTACCGACGTATACCCCGACAATCGCCGAGGCCGTACCGGCTAGAATCACACCGATCGCTTCAAGCTTATTGTCACTATCCTTGCTTGCCAGCACCCGCACACATCGCACCACGCTTAGCGTGCACTCGCGGATCATAGCAAGCACGAAAGCTGGCATTTTGATTATTAAAGAAATCAATATCTGTGGAATAACACTCAGAGCACCCGACACACCTGCCTCGATTCCAAGTGACTGTGCGCGAAGCCAAATCTGCCGTTCTTCGAACCGTTCGTTCAAGCGTTGTCGAATGCGTAGGGCTTGCTCCTTAGTGCCGCTGATAAGCCCCGCCTCGCTGATGAAATTGCCGTTGATGGTCATATCGCGGATCTCATCAACGAATATATCAATGGTTTCTAGGACGATCAGACCTACAACCTGCTGCATGGCCATGGCCGCGCCGGTTTTCGCTACAGTAACTCCGATTTCTTTGGCAGCATCCAGTCGATGCTGATGCCTATCACTCTCGGCACGCGCTACTGACTCTTCGACGTCTGATAGACGAACAGTTACAACCTCCCCCGTGCTCTTGATAGTTACATCGATCAGATCTGGATCATCGTTTCGAGGAGTGCCGTTAATGGAAAGATAATCGAAGATATTCTGATCCTTCAATGAGCGGTTGAGCGAATCATTAGCAAACACCAAGTTATCTTTTGAGTTAATCACTCGCACAAAATCGTTATCAGTGCTTCCTGCACGGAGCAGTACATCAGCATAATAGGCCTTACGGGCTATCACATGCTCGACGTCCGCCCCATAAGGATCGAGCATATCGTCCCGATTATAACCATTCTCCAACAACGTCCAATCTTTGCGAGCATCGTATCTCGCATTTTTCATAGCCACAAAATTCGGATCATCGAACATGGCATTGCCAGTGCGATCAGAGAACTGGCTGTATGACTCTGACAGGTTTTCGTACTTGGCAGCACTATGCCGATCGATATCATGCATTACGCCACTGAGGCAGAAGGAAGCGATTGCCCGACGCATCGCCTCTTTCTTGCACTGCGCGAAAATATCGTCGACCGTTGCGGCAGGAACAGGAAGGCTACTTCGGATATCATCGACCATTTCCATGGTCGTCTTATCTACTTCAAACGTAGCCTTGAAGTACTCGGCAATCTTGGTCGAGCTCAAATCCTTATATTTAACGAAGGACTCTTTGTAGTACTCCACCCTTACGAGCTCAGAGTAGTCGAAGCTCTTGATCTGCCCTGTCACACCTCCGCAGGCTTGCCCTGTCCTCTGCGCCGCAGCCGACAATCCAGCAGCCCCAGCCTCCTTGGCCTGCTCCGCTATATCGAGAGCATTGTCCTTGACTGTCCCAACTGCCTGACCAACCCTCGCTGAAGAGACAGAGTCGGCCACTTTTGCGGTGGTTTTCGCCAGTGCCTCTTTCACCGTTTTGAGAGAGTTCTTGCCACCCATCCAAGCCATTTCTCAATTCCTTTTGATGTCAAATGGCCACAAATATATCAGGCCCGCCACACCTACGCCTGCTGGTGTCTGGTAGCGCGTGGTACCCTTGCGTCCATCGCCAAGCAGGTGGGCATAAGGCCTTCACCATGCCGGTCCAGATGTCGCCAAATGGATGGGCAACGAGCCCCCGAACGAGCTGCAACACATTTGGACAGGCATGCAGAAATGACAATGCCCCATATTTGCCCACGAAAAATACAACCTAGCTCTAAGCCTGATGAATAAAGCAATTTCTGATCTTTCGCAGCACACACCCATGATGCAACAGTACTGGAAGCTCAAGCGCGAGCATCCGGACCAGCTGATGTTCTATCGCATGGGCGACTTCTACGAGCTGTTCTACGACGACGCCAAGAAGGCTGCCGCGCTGCTGGACATCACCCTGACCGCGCGCGGTCAGTCGGCCGGCACCGCGATCCCCATGGCGGGAATTCCCTTCCATTCGGTGGAAGGCTACCTCGCGCGCCTGGTCAAGCTCGGCGAATCGGTGGTGATCTGCGAGCAGATCGGCGATCCCGCCGCCAGCAAGGGGCCGGTGGAGCGCAAGGTGGTGCGCATCATCACCCCGGGCACGGTGAGCGACGAGGCGCTGCTCGACGAGCGCCGCGACAATCTGCTGGCCGCGGTGGTCGGCGACGAGAAGCTGTTCGGCCTGTCGGTGCTGGACATCGCCAGCGGCCGCTTCAACGTGCAGGAACTCAAGGGTTGGGAAACCCTGCTGGCCGAGCTGGAGCGCCTGAGCCCGGCCGAGCTGCTGATCCCCGACGACTGGCCGCAGGGCCTGCCGCTGGAGAAACGCCGCGGCGTGCGCCGCCGCGCGCCCTGGGATTTCGACCGCGACTCGGCGTTCAAGAGCCTCTGCCAACAGTTCGCCACCCAGGACCTGAAGGGCTTCGGCTGCGAGAACCTGACGCTGGCCATCGGCGCCGCCGGCTGCCTGCTGGCCTACGCCAAGGAAACCCAGCGCACCGCCCTGCCCCACCTGCGCAGCCTGCGCCACGAACGCCTCGACGACACGGTGATCCTCGATGGCGCCACGCGCCGCAACCTGGAGCTGGACGTCAACCTCGCCGGAGGCCGCGACAACACCCTGCAGTCGGTGATGGACCGTTGCCAGACCGCCATGGGCTCGCGCCTGCTGACCCGCTGGCTGAACCGCCCGCTGCGCAACCGCGAGGTCCTCGAGGCGCGCCAGGACTCGATCACCTGCCTGCTGGAACACTACCGCTTCGAACAGTTGCAGCCGCAGCTCAAGGACATCGGCGACCTCGAGCGCATCCTCGCCCGCATCGGCCTGCGCAACGCCCGCCCACGCGACCTGGCGCGCCTGCGCGACGCCCTGGCTGCGCTGCCGCAACTGCAGGCCGGCATGCAGGAACTGGTCGCGCCGCATCTCAATGCGCTGGCCACGAGCATCGCCACCTATCCCGAACTGGCCGAGTTGCTGGCGCGGGCGATCATCGACAACCCGCCGGCGGTGATCCGCGACGGCGGCGTGCTCAAGACCGGCTATGACGCCGAGCTGGACGAGCTGCAGTCGCTCTCCGAGAACGCCGGCCAGTACCTGATGGACCTGGAAACCCGCGAGAAGGCCCGCACCGGCCTGGCCAACCTCAAGGTCGGCTACAACCGCGTGCACGGCTACTTCATCGAGCTGCCGAGCAAGCAGGCCGAATCCGCCCCGGCCGACTACATCCGCCGGCAGACGCTCAAGGGCGCCGAGCGCTTCATCACCCCCGAGCTCAAGGAATTCGAGGACAAGGCACTGTCGGCCAAGAGCCGCGCGCTGGCGCGCGAGAAGCTGCTCTACGACGAGCTGCTGGAAAAGCTCATCGAACACCTGGCGCCGCTGCAGGAAAGCGCCGCCGCCCTGGCCGAGCTGGACGTGCTGAGCAACCTCGCCGAACGCGCCCTGAACCTCGACCTCAATCGCCCGCGCTTCGTCGAGCAGCCCTGCATGCGCATCGAGCAGGGCCGCCATCCGGTGGTCGAGCAGGTACTGGAGACACCCTTCGTCGCCAACGACCTCGGCCTCGACGACGCCACCCGCATGCTGGTGATCACTGGGCCGAACATGGGCGGTAAATCCACCTACATGCGCCAGACCGCGCTGATCGTGTTGCTGGCGCAGATCGGCAGCTTCGTCCCGGCGGCGGCTTGCGAGCTGTCGCTGGTCGACCGTATCTTCACCCGCATCGGCTCCTCGGACGACCTCGCCGGCGGGCGCTCGACCTTCATGGTGGAAATGAGCGAGACCGCCAACATCCTGCACAACGCCAGCGACAAGAGTCTGGTGCTGATGGACGAAGTGGGCCGCGGCACCAGCACCTTCGACGGCCTGTCGCTGGCCTGGGCGGCGGCCGAGCACCTGGCCAAGCTGCGCGCCTTCACCCTGTTCGCCACCCACTACTTCGAGCTGACCGTGCTGCCGGAAAGCGAGCCGGTGGTGGCCAACGTGCACCTCTCGGCCACCGAGCACAACGAGCGTATCGTCTTCCTCCACCACGTGCTGCCGGGGCCGGCCAGCCAGAGCTACGGCCTGGCGGTGGCGCAACTGGCCGGCGTGCCGGGCGAGGTGATCCAGCGCGCACGCGACCATCTGTCGCGGCTGGAAACCACCAGCCTGCCCCACGAAGCGCCGAGAATAGCGCCCGGCCAACCAGCGCCCCCCTTGCAGAATGACCTGTTCGCCAGCCTGCCGCACCCGGTGATCGAGGAATTGGGACGCATCAATCCCGATGACATGACGCCGCGTCAGGCCCTGGAGCTGCTATACAGCTTGAAATCGCGCGTTTGATGCACCGAGAAAGCTGCTAGAATCGCGCGCATTTTTTGGATATGCGGCATTTGCCTGATGCCGCCTAGCCGCAGGGGCGTCACCGTAACGCCAACCTGACACGCCTGAGGAGATAGCTAGACATGACCTTCGTCGTCACCGACAACTGCATCAAGTGCAAATACACCGACTGCGTGGAAGTCTGCCCGGTGGACTGCTTCTACGAAGGCCCGAACTTCCTGGTGATCCACCCGGACGAGTGCATCGACTGCGCCCTCTGCGAGCCGGAGTGCCCGGCCCAGGCGATCTTCTCCGAGGACGAGGTGCCCGACGACCAGCAGGAATACATCGAGCTGAACGCCGACCTCGCCGAGGTCTGGCCGAACATCACCGAGAAGAAGGATGCGCTGCCGGACGCCGAGGAATGGGACGGCGTGAAGGACAAGTTGCAGTACCTGGAGCGCTGATCCTTCAGCCCGGCCAGCCATGCAGAAATGCCCGCAGCGATGCGGGCATTTTCGTTTGCGCAGCCGACAGCGGCCTCAGGTCCTGTCGATTCCCCGTTTCAGGGCATCCTTCACCTCGCCCTTGGCCTGCTGAGCTTCGCCCTTGATCTCCTGGCGCTGGCCTTCGCCCTTCAGGCGCTGGTTGTCCGTCGCTTCGCCCACGCCCTGCTTGATCTTGCCGACGGCTTCGTTGGCGTTGCCCTTGATCTTGTCTTCGCTGCTGCTCATGGCGGTCCCCTTCTGTTTTTATCGATGGCATGGGAGTGGACCGGGCGGGCGCGGCGATGGTTTCCCCCGGTCATCGGATCGCAGGTTCAGGCCTGTCGTGCGCGCAGCAGGCGGCGGAGCAAGGGCCGACCGGCCAGGTGCAGGAACACCGGCGCACCGACGATCAGGTAGAAGTAATAGGTCACGAAGCGCCAGATCAGGATCGCCGCGGCGGTCGCCGACTTGCCCACCATCGGCGTCAGCAGCGCCGCCGACGCCAGCTCGGCACTGCCGGCGCCGCCCGGCAGGAGGCTGAGCTGGCCGGCCGTCAGCGCCAGCAGCTGCACCAGGAAGGTCCAGGCCCAGGCGATCTCGCTGCCCAGCCCCCGCAACGTCAGGTAGAGCACGCTGTAGCGCAACAACCAGTGCGCAATGGTCAGGCCGAACACCGCCAGCAGGATCCGGCGCGGCAGGCGGAAACAGTCGACCAGCGCATTGCGAAACCCCAGCAACTTGCGCGCCCAGCGGCGCTTGCGCGAGGCCTGCACGCCCAGGCGGGTGACCAGCCAGCCGTTGAGCAGGAACACCTGGCGATGGAAGCGCCCGAGCAGCGCCAGCAACACCATCACCCCGATCAGCAGTGCCGCGCTGAAGCCCAGCAGGCTGGCCATGTAGGCGTTCAGCGCGTGGGTCAGTGCATAGAACAGTACGCCGACCAGCGCACAGGCGAAGAACAGCAGGTCGCTCAGCTGCTCGACCGCATAGGTCGCCGTCCCTCTCGCCGGTGCCACGCCCTGGCGCATCAGCAGGGCCATCAAGGTCAATGGCCCGCCGGCGCCGCCCGGCGTGGCGCAGATGGCGAATTCGGTGGCGATGACGATACCGAATGCACGCCGCTGCCCCAGCCTGCGCCGCCCCAGCAACAACCGCAGGCGCAAGGCATTGAGATACCAACCCAGCAGGATCATGCCGAGCATGATCGCCAGCAGGCTGGCCGGGAAGCGCCCCAGCCGCTCGAACAGGCCGGTGCCGCCCAGCAGCAGCGGAATCAGCGCCGCGGCGAACAGTGCGCCCAGCAGCCACCAGCGACGGTTCATGCCGCAGGACTCGACGGCGCGTAGCGGCGCAACCAGTCGACCTTGGTGGTCGGCTGCCGACCCTCCTGCAGCAGGCGCTGCAGCACGGCCAGCCAGTAGTCACGGGAAAAGCCGTGGCGCATGTCCACCGGATGCAGCCCCAGGCGCAGCAGCGGCGCCCGACGCTGCTGGCGAAGCTGCCCCTCGCTGACCAGCCAGGACAAACCGCGGCGCCAGGCACTGCGTGCGCTCCAGACCAACCCCGGCGCCACGATGGGCGTGAAGTCCGGCAGCAGGTAGAAGTGCCGTGGGTCGCTGGTGTACAGCAGCCCGCTGCCGGCCAGCGCACGGCGGGTGCCCGGCTCATCAGCCAGGCCGGCGCGACGAAGCCGTGCAGCGGCCAGCCGTAGTGACGGAACAACGTCAGCCCCTGCCCCAGCCGTTCGCGCGCGGCGTCCTCGGTCAGCGAATAGAACTCGCCTTCATGGGTATAGACCCGGCGCATGAACCAGTCCTTCGGCGTGCGTGGTGGCGCTGCCTGGTCGGCGTGATAGCAGCCGTGCAGCACCAGTTCGTCGCCACGTGCCAGGCGCCCGTCGAGCAGGCGGCGGAATGCCGGATGTGCCCGCAGCGGGTTGCGGTTATGGAAATCCGGCACCACCAGCCAGGTCATGGGCACGCCGCCGATCGCATCCACCGCCTCGACGAACGGCCGGTAGTCCGCCCAGGTTTCCGGCGCCACGTCGTGCAACACCAGCATCAGCGCGCGTTCAGACATTCAAGGCGACCGGCAGATCGGCGGTGCCGAGTACCGCGTGATAATGCGCGAGCAGCCCGGCGACCACCGCATCCCAGGCATGGTGCGCCTCCACGTGCTGACGGGCCTGCAGGCCGAGCATGCGCGGGCCGACCTCGAACAGCTCGCGCACGGCCCGGGCCATGGCATGCGCGTCCAGCGGCCGGCACAGCCGCCCGCTGTGGAAGGGCACCAGTTCGGGGAGCGCACCGGCGCGCGCCGCTACCACCGGAATACCGCAGGCCATCGCCTCCAGCACCACCAGGCCGAAGGTTTCCTGGTTGCCGGCATGCAGCAGCACATCGCTGCTGGCCAGCAAGCGTGCCACCTCGCTGGCGGGACAGAAGCGGTCGATCACCGTCACGTTGTCCGGCACCCGGTGCGGCATGCTCGAGCCCACCAGCAGCAGGTGATAGGGCTTGCCCAGCTGGCGCGCGGTGTCCAGCAGGACATGCAGGTTCTTTTCCCGCGAGCCGCGGCCGGCGAAGATCATCAGCCGGGTATCGTCCGCCAGCCCCAGCTCGGCGCGCAGGCCGGGCGCCCGGCGGCCAGGCTGGAAGGTGTCGAGATCGACCCCCAGCGGCTGCACGAAGACGTTGTTCACCCCCAGCTCGATGAGCTTGTCGGCCATCACCTGGCTGGGCGCGAGTACGCGGTCGAAGCTGCCGTACAGCCGCGAGACGTAGCCGTTCAGGTTGGTCCCCAGCCAGTGGCCGATCCGGTTGCTGACCAACAGCGGCAGGTCCGAATGATAGAAACCGATCACCGGCACATCCAGCCGGCGCCCGGCATCCAGCGCGGCCCAGGCGGTCATGTACGGGTCGCCGACCTCGATCAGGTCGGGGCGTAGCGAGCGCAGCAGATTGCGCCAGGGCGCGCGGCGCACCGGGAAACGGTAGCCCTTGCCGAACGGCAGCACCGGCGCGGGCACCTGGTAGACGCCGTTGTTGTGGCCATAGCAGCTGCCCGGCACCAGGATGCTGTGCCGAACGCCCGGGTAGAACTGAAGTCGACGGTGTTTCGCCTCGAGGTAGGTGCGCACGCCACCGCTGGCGGGTGCGTAGAACATGGTCATATCGGCAATATGCAAGATGCAGCGTCTCCGTTCGGTCCTCTGCGGGCCTGCGTAGCGTCCGGGCGCCGCACCGGTCGGTCCCACGCGAAGAACCCTGTATTGCAATAAATGACCGTTAGGCTGGAGAGTCGTTCGCGCCGCCGGGCCAGTAAGACCTTAGGGTCTGTTGCCATTTCGTTCGCGGCCGCGCCCGGCCCTTCGGGTTGCGCGGCAAATGGCGCCATGCGGCGTTGCGGGACTTGGCAAGGGAGCGACCATTGCCTGCGTCCCGCGCCTTGCCTGGCGCCATTTGACGCAGCAACGCGGCTCGCGACGAAACGGCAACAGACCCTAGGAGTCGAGGCGTTTGTCGCCGGGGTCCTTGCCCTCGGCCGAGGCATGCTCGATCACCGCGTTGAGTTCGGCGCCGAGCAACAGCACCGCGGCGGAGATGTAGAAATACAGCAGCAACACGATGATTGCCCCGATACTGCCGTAGGTCGCATCGTAATTGCCGAAGTTCTGCACATAGATGCCGAAGCCGATCGAGGCGACGATCCATACGATCACCGCCAGCACCGAGCCCGGCGTGATGAAACGGAACTCCTGCTCGACGTCCGGCGCGACGTAGTACAGCACCGCCACCACCAGCATCATCAGCAATACCGCGATCGGCCAGCGCAGCCAGCTCCATAGCAGCACCACGACGTCTTTCAGCCCGACCTGCTCGGCCAGCCAGCTGATCACCTGCGGTCCGATCACCATCAGGCCGGCGGCCAGCAGCAGCATGACCGCGATGCCGACGGTGTAGACGAGCGACAACAGGGCCAGCTTCCAGCTCGGGCGACCTTCCTGTACGTCGTAGGCCTTGTTCATCGCATTCATCAGCGAGCGCACACCCACCGAAGCCGTCCACAGCGCGACCAGGATACCGATGGAGAGCAGGCCGCCCTTCTGCTCCTGCAACTGGTCGATGACCGGGTTGACCTGATCCAGTGCCACCGGCGGCAGCACCAGCGAGGCCTGCTCGCGCAGCCAGGCGAAGAACTCCGGCAGGTGCAGGAAGCCCAGCAGGGCCATGAGGAAGAGCAGGAAGGGAAACAGCGAGAACAACGCCCGATAGGCCAGTGCCGAGGCGTAGGTGGACATGTCGTCGTTGCTGAACTCCTTGAAGGTGCGCTTGAGCAGGGTCAGCGCTCCGACCCCGCGCGTATCCAGGATTGCCATGCATTCCCCCAACCGGAACAGAACTGTCTGAATTGGGACGATGCCGCCGTGCAAGAGTTCGGCAGGCGTCGGGGGCGCGGGAGGCCCGGTGCGACGAACCCGGATCAGCGCAGCGCGACGACGCGCAACTGCTCGGCTAACACCTCGGCCGTGAAGCGCCGGCAGTCGGGATTGTCCAGCATGGCCTGCGCCAGCGCCGGTTCCAGCTGGGTCCGCAACCGGCGCGCCAGGTCGCGCGCGCCGAAACGGGCGTCGTGGCCGCTGCACAGCCAGTCCCGCGCCGGGGTGCTGACGAACAGCTCGCAGCGGGCCTTGCGCAACCGCTGGCCGAGCTTGCCGAGCTCGATGTCCAGCAGCGCCTGCAGCCATTGCCCATCGATCCGCTCGAAGGCCAGGATGCGGTCGATCCGGTTGAGGAATTCCGGCTCGAAATGCCGGTGCAAGGCCCGCTCCAGCAGCGTGCCCTCGCCTCGCGGCCGCAGGCGCAGCGCGCGGCGCCAGCCCCGTTGGAAGCGCGAGCGGTACTCGGCGGCGTCCTGCGCACCGATATTGCTGGTCATGAAGACCAGGCTGTTGCGAAAGTCGATGCGCCGCGTGCCGGCGGCGAGCGTCAGCTGGCCGCTGTCGAGCACGTTGAGCAGGCTGCGCACCACTTCCCGGCTGGCCTTCTCCAGCTCGTCGAAGAGGACGATGCCCGGCCGGCCGAAGCTGCCGGCGATGGCCTCGACATCGAACAGCGTGGTGCCCTCCTTGCTGCCGACGTAGCCCGGTGGCGCGCCGGTGAGCGCGGCGGCGTAATGTTCCTGGGCCAGGGTATTCATGTCGATGCGGCAGAAGGCGTCCGGCCGGCCATGGATGGCCTGCGCCAGCAGCCGGACGATCTCGGTCTTGCCGACCCCGGTGGGCCCCATGAACAGGTTGACCGCCAGCGGCCGCTCGGGGTCGCCGATATCGGCCTTGACCACCTTGAGCATCGCCTCCATGGCCGCCAGCGCGGCGTCCTGGCCGACGATGCGTGCGCGCAGCGATGTCATCACCACATCCGGCTCGAACAGGAAGCGCGACTGCTGCAACCTGGCCGCCACTTCCTGCTCGGCCAGGCGCTCGCGGTTGTGCTCGATCAAATCGTTGACGAAGGGCATGGCGTTCCTTCCGTAAACCTCAAGAGCATCGCCGGCAAGCCGGCTCCTACAAAAAAACCGGGCCTGCCGGCGGACACAGGTCAGCCAGCCGCCTTTTCCTTGCCGCCATGCGGCAGCTCGTACACCGGGCAATCGGCGACGCCGACGGTCCGGCGGGTGAGTTTCTCCACATCCTCCCGGGCCTTCTCGGCATCCAGCACCCAGGTGCGGTAGAACTCGAACGGGCAGTCGGCCACTCCCCGGTCGCCGTCGCCGGAGTTGTAGACGCCGGTGTAGCCGCGATGCAGCAGCTTGAACAGGTGGTTCTGCGACTGGTCGTTGGCGCGGGCGTCGCGGATCTGCGAGATGGACAGCTGGGCGTACTGGATGCCCATTTCCTCCTCGCCGCATTCGCCCAGGGTACGGCCGTCGAAGCCGATGATCGCCGAGTGGCCGAAATAGCTGTACACGCCGTCGAAGCCGGCGGCGTTGGCCACCGCCACGTAGCAGTTGTTGGCCCAGGCCATGGTCTTGGACATCAGCACCTGCTGCTCCTTGGCCGGGTACATGTAGCCCTGGCAGCGCACGATCAGCTCGGCGCCCTTCATCGCGCAGTCGCGCCAGATCTCCGGGTAGTTGCCGTCGTCGCAGATGATCAGGCTGATCTTCATGCCTTCGGGCCTTCGGTCACATAGGTACGGTCGCCCGGGTACCAGCTCGATCGGGCACCAGGGGATGCACTTGCGGTACTTCTGCACGATCTCGCCCGCATCGTTTATCAGCACCAGAGTGTTGTAGGGCGCCTTGGCCGGGTCTTCGTTGCGTTCGCCGGTCAGCGAGAAGATGCCCCAGGTCCTGGCCTCGCGGCAGGCGGAGGAGAAGATCGCGGTCTCCTCGCCGGGGATGGTGGTGGCGGTCTCCATCATCTCGCCGGGGTCGTACATGATGCCCATGGTGCTGTACTCGGGGAACACCACCAGGTCCATGCCCGGCAGGCCGAGTTTCATGCCCTTGATCATCTCGGCGATCTTGCGGGCGTTATCGAGCACTTCGGCCCTGGTGTGCAGGCGCGGCATCTTGTAGTTGACGACGGCGACGCCGACGGTATCGGGACTGCTGGAAATATCTCCGTGACGCATGGTGGGTCTCCGTTTGGTTCGGTTTGGCTCGCGGGCGGGCTCTCGGTGGAAAAGGCTTCGCCGTTTTCCACCCTACGCCGGAGGGCTTGGCAACGTAGGGTGGAAATCCGCGTAGCGATTTCCACCCTGCTGGAAACAATGGTTAGTGGCTGATCATCCACGGCCGCGCCGAGGGGCTGGCTTTCAGCCCGTGCGGGTTGGCCTTGGTCGGTGTGTTCGGCTTGCTCGGTCCGCAGCAGCTGCAGCCGGCGCCGTGCTTGCGGTTGGCCTTGTATTCGGCCAGCGACTGCGGCGCATGGGCACTGCGTTCGTTGGTCTCGATGGCACGGCGCTGGCTGCCGGCCATGGTCGCCAGGCCCGGCGCGCTGAGGATCACCCGCCGCGCCTCGCCGCCGCAGGCCGGGCAGGCGCACGGCTGGTCGCGGTCGGCCATGGGCCGCAGCATGGTGAAATCGCCGCAGGCGGCGCAGTCGTATTCGTAGATGGGCATGCTGATCGTCCTCTCGGCAACGTAGGTTGGGTCGGCTTAGTCCGTCCGTTGGGCTTCGCTTTCGCTCAACCCAACCTACGTTCCGGTCATTTGTCGTATGCGATGGGCATGTCGATGCTGCCGTCGAGGTGCTTGATCGGGCCGGCGGCGCTGGGGTTGATGTCGAACTCGAAGATATCGGTCGGCAGCCACAGCGTGGCGCAGGCGTTGGGGATGTCGACCACGCCGCTGATGTGCCCCTGCACCGGCGCCGAGCCGAGCAGCGAGTAGCCCTGGGCACCGGAATAGCCGAACTTCTTCAGGTACTCGATGGCGTTCAGGCAGGCCTGCTGGTAGGCCAGGTTGACGTCCAGGTAGGCCTGCTTGCCGCTGTCGTCCACCGAGATGCCTTCGAAGATCAGGTAGTTGTTGTAGGTGGGCACGATCGGGCTGGGCTTGAAGATCGGGTTCTTGATGCCGTACTTGGCCATGCCGCCCTTGATCAGCTCGACCTTCATATGCACCCAGCCGGCCATCTCGATGGCGCCGCAGAAAGTGATCTCGCCGTCGCCCTGGCTGAAGTGCAGGTCGCCCACCGACAACCCGGCACCGTCGACGTAGACCGGGAAGAAGATCTTCGAGCCGCGCGACAGGTCCTTGATGTCGCAGTTGCCGCCATGCTCGCGCGGCGGCACGGTACGCGCGCCCTCGGCGGCGATCTTGTCGCGCAGCGCGCCGGAGGCCTTGCCGGCGTGGGCGGTGGCGGCGAACGGCGGGTTGGCCAGCGGCGGCACGCGGGTCGGGTTGGTGTCGATCAGCGCCTGCTCGCGCTCGTTCCAGGCCGACAGCAGCTTGGGGTCGGGCAGGCAGCCGATCAGCCCGGGGTGGATCAGCCCGGCGAAGCGCACGCCGGGGATGTGCCGGCTCTTGGTGAACATGCCCTCGAAGTCCCAGATGGACTTCTGCGCCGCAGGGAAATAATCGGTGAGGAAGCCGCCGCCGTTGGTCTTCGAGAAGAAGCCGTTGAAGCCCCACAGCGAGTCCTGCTTGGCGCCGATGTCGAGCAGGTCGACCACCAGCAGGTCGCCCGGCTCGGCGCCCTTCACGCCCACCGGGCCGGACAGGTAGTGCACGGTGGACAGGTCCACGTCGCGCACGTCGCTGGCGTCATCGTCGTTCTTGATCGCGCCGCCGGTCCAGTCGTAGGTCTCGAGGATGAAGTCGTCGCCCGGGTTCACCCAGCAGGCCATGGGAATGTCCGGGTGCCAGCGGTTGTGGATCTGTTCGTTCTCGGGGGCGGGCTGGTTCAAATCGACCTTGATCAGGGTATCGGTCATGACGAAGCTCCTGGGACGTGGATGGAAATCAGCGTTGCGCTGAACACGGGAGCTAGTCTTCGCCGTCCTCGGTATTTGCGAAATACGTTGGATGACGTAGGGCAGCGGCGAGCTGTAAACGGCGAGAAAGACAAAAGCCGAGGCCCTGCGGTTGCGCAGTACCCCGGCTCTCTCTTGTAGCGTGCGGCTTGAAGCTTGCGGCTGCTTTTCAGACCGACAGGTAGCGGCTGATGGTCGCCTCGTCGGCGTTGGCCGCGCTTTCCTCTAGCACGAAGCGGCCCTTCTCGATCACCAGGAAGCGGTCGGCGATTTCCATGGTGAAGGACAGCACCTGCTCGGAGACGACGATGGTCAGGTCGCGCAAGTTGCGGATTTCCTTCAGCGTGCGGGCGATGTCCTTGATGATCGACGGCTGGATGCCCTCGGTGGGCTCGTCCAGCAGCAGCACCTTGGGATTGGTCGCCAACGCGCGGGCGATGGCCAGCTGCTGTTGCTGGCCGCCGGAGAGGTTGCCGCCCTTGCGCTTGCGCATCTCGTGCAGCACCGGGAACAGCGCGTAGAGGTCCTCCGGCACCTGGCCGCCGGCCGAGGCCGGCAGGCCGGTCTGGATGTTCTCCAGCACGGTCATGCTGGGGAAGATCATCCGCCCCTGGGGCACGTAGGCGACGCCGCTGGCCACCCGCTGGTGGGTCTCCAGCCCGGCGACCTCCTGGCCGTCGACCTTCACGCTGCCGGCCATCTGCGGCACGATGCCCATCAGGGTCTTGAACAGCGTGGTCTTGCCCATGCCGTTGCGGCCCATGACCGCGACGATTTCCTGCTTGTCGACCTTCAGCTCGAGGTCGTGAAGGATCTGGCTCTGGCCGTAGCCGGAGGCGAGATTGCTGATCTGGAACATGCTGAACTCCTTTTTTGTGCCTGTTGGGCGACACGCGTGGACATGCCTGCGGCGATGTCCACCCTACGGTGCGCGGGCCAGCCGTCGGCGTAGGGTGGATAACCGCGAAGCGTTATCCACGCATTGCCAGGGCCCGCACCACCTCAATGCCCCAGGTACACCTCGATCACCTTGGGATTGCTCTGCACCGCCTCCATGCTGCCCTCGGCCAGGACCTTGCCCTGGTGCAGCACCGTGACCTTGTGCGCGATGCTCTTGACGAACTCCATGTCGTGCTCGATCACCAGCACCGAGCGGCCCTGGCTGATGCGCTTGAGCAGCTCGGCGGTCTGCGCCCGCTCGCTGACGCTCATGCCGGCCACCGGTTCGTCGAGCATCAGCAGCGCCGGGTCCTGCATCAGCAGCATGCCGATCTCCAGCCACTGCTTCTGCCCGTGCGAGAGCAGCCCGGCCTCGTCGTGCAACTGGTCGGCCAGGCCGATTTCCGCGGCGACCTCCTCGACCCGCGCCACCACCTCGGCGCTGCGCTTGAAGAACAGCGCGCCGAACACCTTGCGCCCGGCCGGGTAGGACATTTCCAGGTTCTCGAACACGCTGAGGTTCTCGTAGATCGAGGGATTCTGGAACTTGCGCCCGACCCCGGCGCGAACGATGTCGAACTCCTTCATCTTCGTCAGCTCGCGGCCGTCGAACTGGATCGAGCCACCGCTGGCCTTGGTCTTGCCGCAGATCAGGTCGAGCACCGTGGTCTTGCCGGCGCCGTTGGGGCCGATCACCACGCGCACCTCGTTGCGGTCCAGGTAGAGATTGAGGTCGTCGACCGCCTTGAAGCCGTCGAAGGAAACCGTCAGGCCTTCGATGGCCAGCACCGGTTTAGGCATCTGAAATCCACTCATGGGGTGCTCTCCAGTTGCTTGGCGGGAACCGCATCGATCGTTCCGGCGCCCACGGTCGACTGCTGCTCGGCGGGTTGCGCCGCCGCTGGTCGCCGCCGGTCCGGCAGGCGCAAGCGCGCCAGCCACTTGCGGCCATGGCTCTGCCAGAGGCCGGCCAGGCCGTTGGGGAAGTACATGACCACGGCGATGAACAGCCCGCCCATGAAGTACAGCCACAGCTCCGGGAAGCTCTCGGAGAACACCGTCTTGCCGTAGTTCACCAGCAGCGCGCCGTACACCGCGCCAAGCAGCGACATGCGCCCACCGACGGCGGCGAAGATGACCATCTCGATCGACGGCACGATGCCGACGAAGCTCGGCGACATGAAGCCCACCTGCAGGGTGAACATCGCCCCGCCGATGGCCGAGAAGCTCGCCGCCACGCAGAACACGAAGATCTTGAAGCTGGCCACGTCGTAGCCGGAGAAACGCACCCGCTCTTCCTTGTCGCGCATGGCCATCAGCAGGCGGCCGAGCTTGGAGGCGAGGATGAAGCGGCCGAGCAGGATGCAGCCCAGCAGCAGCGCGGCGTTGACGAAGTAGAGGATGGTCTTCGCCTCGTGGCTGCGGATATCCCAGCCGAGCAGGGTCTTCAGGTCGGTGATGCCGTTGACCCCGCCGGTCAGGCCCTGCTGGCCGATGATCAGGATGGTCAGGATCGCCGCGATGGCCTGGGTAACGATGGAGAAGTACACGTCGCCCACGCGGCGCTTGAACATCGCCATGCCGATGATCAGCGCGAGGATCGCCGGCACCGCCACCACCGCGACCAGGGTGAAGCCGAAGCTCTGGAACGGTTGCCAGAACAACGGCAGCTCGGTGAGCTGGTTCCAGTCCATGAAGTCCGGAATGCCCGGCGTGGACTGGATGCGGGTGCTCTCCGGGTCCGACGCCTCCAGCTTGAGGAACATCGCCATGCAGTAGCCGCCAAGGCCGAAGAAGATGCCCTGGCCGAGGCTGAGAATGCCGCCATAGCCCCAGCACAGCACCAGCCCCACGGCGACGAAGGCGTAGGTCAGGTACTTGCCGACCATGTTCAGGCGGAAGGCATCCAGCGCCAGCGGAAATACCACCAGAATCAGCGCGGCGAGGATCAGCAGGCCGATGCCCCCCTGCTTGCCGCCGAGGAATTTATCGAGTGTCGTGTTCATGCCCTGGCCCTCACGTCGTTCGCCATCCCCACAAGAAAACAGCCCATCATTTGCGCACCTTGATCGAGAACAGCCCCTGCGGGCGCAGCATCAGGATCAGAATCACCGCCGACAGGGTCAGCACCTTGGCCATCGAACCGCTGATGAAGAATTCGGCGATCGATTGCGTCTGGGCGATGGAGAACGCCGAGGCGATGGTGCCGAACAGGCTGGCGGCGCCGCCGAAGACCACCACCAGAAAGGTGTCGACGATGTACAGCGAGCCGGACGTCGGCCCGGTCGAGCCGATGGTGGTGAACGCCGCGCCGGCGACCCCGGCCACGCCGCAGCCGAGGGCGAAGGTCATGCGGTCGACCTTTTTCGTGTTGATCCCCACCGCGCGGCTCATCACCCGGTTCTGCACCGTGGCGCGCACCTGCAGGCCCCAGCGCGAGCGGTACAGCAGGAAGAAGATCGCCGCGGTCAGCAGCAGCGTCACGGCCATCACGAACAGGCCGTTGCGCGGAATGTCGATGGCGTCGGTGGGGTTGAACGAGCCCATCAGCCAGTCCGGCATGCTGGCGCTGACCTCGCGCGCGCCGAAGATCGAGCGAAACGCCTGCTGCATCACCAGCGACAGCCCCCAGGTCGCCAGCAGCGTATCCAGCGGGCGCTGGTAGAGCTTGCTGATCAGTGCCCATTCGGCCAGCCAGCCCAGCGCCCCTGCGATGACGAAGGACAGCACGATGGCGACGAAGAAGTAGTAGGGCTGCAGCTCGGGCGCATATTTGAGCGTCAGCACCGAGACGAGATAGGTGGTGTAGGCGCCGACGGTGAGGAACTCGCCGTGGGCCATGTTGATCACCCCCATCTGGCCGAAGATGATCGCCAGGCCGAGGGCCATCAGCAGCAGCACGCAGAACACCGACAGCCCGTTGAAGCCCTGCATGGCCGCGATGGCACCAAACTCCGATAGCCATTCCATGATGGTCTCCTGAATCGTAAGAGAAGGCCGCAAGCCAAAAGCTGGAAGCGAAGAGCAGATCGCTTTTGCTTCCAGCTTCAGGCTTTCCGCTTCAAGCTGCCGTTACTGGTAGCCCTTCGGGAACGGGTTGGGTTCGATCAGATCGGACTCGTAGACCACCTGGAACTGGCCGTCGGCCTGCACCTGGCCGATGCGGGTCTTGCTCCACAGGTGATGGTTCTCGTGCACCTTAACGTAGCCTTCGGGAGCGGTGTTCAGCTCGATGTCCCTGGAGGCGGCGACCACCTTGTCGACGTCGAAGCTGCCGGCCTTCTCCACCGCGGCCTTCCACAGCCAGGGGCCGAGGTAGGCGGCCTGGGTCACGTCGCCGATCACCGCGTCGCTGCCGTACTTGGCCTTGAAGGCCTTGACGAATTCGGCGTTGTTCGGGTTGTCCAGGCTCTGGAAGTACTTCATCGAGGCGTAGAAGCCGGCCATGTTCTCGCCGCCGATGCCCAGCAGCTCGTCCTCGGTGACCGACAGGGTCAGCAGGGTCTGCTTGTCCGCGGTGATGCCGGCGGCCTTGAGCTGCTTGTAGAAGGCGACGTTGGAGCCGCCGACCACTGCGGCGAAGATCACGTCGGGCTTCTTCAGCTTGATCTTGTTGGTCAGCGAGCCGAACTGGGTGTTGCCCAGCGGGTAGTACTCCTCGCCGACCACCTTGCCGCCGAGCACGTTCTCGATGTGCTTGCGGGCGATCTTCATCGAGGTGCGCGGCCAGATGTAGTCCGAGCCGAGCAGGTAGAAGGTCTTGGCGCCCTTCTCCTTGGCGACCCAGTCGAGGCCGGCAAGGATCTGCTGGGTAGCCTCCTGGCCGGTGTAGACGACGTTCTTCGACTGCTCCAGCCCTTCATAGAAGGTCGGGTAGTAGAGCAGCCCGTTCTCGCGCTCGAAGATCGGCAGCACCGCCTTGCGCGAGGCCGAGGTCCAGCAGCCGAACACCGCGGCGACCTTGTCGCGTTCCAGCAGCTTCTTGGCCTTCTCGGCGAAGGTCGGCCAGTCGGAGGCGCCATCTTCCTGGACCACCTTGATCTGCCGGCCGAGGATGCCGCCCGCGGCGTTGATCTGCTCGATGGCCAGGCGCTCGGCCTGGATCGAGCCGGTCTCGGAAATGGCCATGGTGCCGGTGGCCGAATGCAGCTGGCCGACCACCACTTCCGTATCGGTGACGGCCAGCCCGGTGGTGTTGACCTCGGCGCTGGCGGTCGAGGCGAAGATGCTCATCGCCAGCAGCGAGAGTGCCGCAGCCCCCTGCGCGAGCCGGCGGGGAAGGCGGCGTGACGAACCCGTCAGTTTTGAATCCATGATGAATGCTCCTGTCTCGGTGGGCCGTGCATGGCTTGCGGCAGCCTGGCGGCTGCGGGCCGGCATCGGGTCGGGAGCAAGAATGGGCTCGGCGGGCGGGCCGGGGTATACGCAGGATGACGTAAAGGGGTACGTCATCTGACGTATCCGCGCCGGAGCGTTGCTGGTGCATCCTTGCGCCCGTATGGAGCACGGCCACGCATGCGTACCTGCCCGCGGCGGCGGAGCGCCGCTGCGCAGGCGTCTGGCACGCGGCCCGCCGTTCAATGCCAGGCAGTGCCGCACGGGGCACGGAAGTTGCTCGAGCCATGAAACGACCATCAGCCGGGGCCGCCCGCGTGCAACTCACAGGAACACAGCGCATCGTCAAGATCCGCCGCGACTACAACAGCTGGGTCGCCGACGAGACGCTGGAAGACTACGCCCTGCGCTTCACCCCAAGTCGTTCCGCAAGTGGTCGGAATTCCGCATCGCCAACACCGCCCTCGGCGCGGTGTCGTTCCTCGCCCTGGAGGCCATCGGCGGTACCCTGGCGCTTTCCTACGGGTTCACCAACACCCTCTGGGCGATCCTCGCCGTGGCCCTGGTGATCTTCCTCACCAGCCTGCCGATCAGCTACTACGCCGCGCGCTACGGCGTGGACATGGACCTGCTGACCCGCGGCGCCGGCTTCGGCTACTTCGGCTCGACCATCACCTCGCTGATCTACGCCAGCTTCACCTTCCTGTTCTTCGCCCTCGAGGCGGCGATCATGGCGCTGGCGTTGGAGCTGTACTTCGCCATCCCGCTGGCGCTGGCCTACGTGGTCTGCTCGATCATCATCGTGCCGCTGGTGACCTACGGCATCACCCTGATCAACCGCCTGCAACTGTGGACGCAGCCGGTCTGGCTGGCGCTGTTGCTGCTGCCCTATGCCTTCGTCATCGCCAAGAACCCCGGGGCGCTGGCCGACCTGACCAGCTTCGCCGGTCGCGAAGCCGATGGCGGCGCGTTCAACATGCTGTCGTTCGGCGCCGCCTGCACCGTGGCGCTGGCGCTGATCACGCAGATCGGCGAGCAGGTCGACTACCTGCGCTTCCTGCCGGAGAAGACCCGCCACAACCGCCGCCGCTGGTGGCTGGCAATGCTCGCCGCCGGCCCCGGCTGGATCATCCCCGGCGCGCTGAAGATGCTCGCCGGCGCCTTCCTCGCCTTCCTCGCGCTGCAGCACGAGATCCCGCTGGACAAGGCCGCCGAGCCGACGCAGATGTACCTGGTGGCCTTCAGCTACGTGTTCGCCTCGCCGGAATGGGCGCTGGGCGCGATGGTGCTGTTCGTCATCGTCTCGCAGGTGAAGATCAACGTGACCAACGCCTACGCCGGCTCGCTGGCCTGGTCGAACTTCTTCGCCCGCGTCACCCACAGCCACCCCGGCCGGGTGGTCTGGCTGGTGTTCAACGTGTCGATCGCGCTGATGCTGATGGAGCTCGGCGTGTTCGAGGCCATCGAGCAGGTGCTCGGGCTCTATGCCAACGTCGCCATCGCCTGGATCGGCGCGCTGGTGGCGGACCTGGTGATCAACAAGCCGCTGGGCCTGTCGCCGCGGGAGATCGAATTCAAGCGCGCGCACCTCTACGACATCAACCCGGTGGGCGTCGGCGCCATGCTGATCGCCTCGCTGCTGGCCATCCTCGCCCACAGCGGCGCCCTCGGCACGCTGGCCCAGGCGGCCTCGCCGATCATCGCGCTGGGCACGGCGCTGGTCTGCGCGCCGCTGATCGCCTGGCTCACCGGCGGGCGTTACTACATCGCGCGGCAACGCCAGCCGCAGTTGCTCTATCCCTACAGCGTGCGCGGCAAGGTCGCCTGCGTGCTGTGCAGCAATGCCTTCGAGGAGCCGGACACCGCCTTCTGCCCCGCCTACGGCGCGCCGATCTGCTCGCTGTGCTGCTCGCTCGATGCCCGCTGCGGCGACCTCTGCAAGCCCGACGCGCGCTTCTCCGCGCAATGGGAAAACCTCCTCCGCTGGGTCTTCCCGCAGGTCTCCATCCCTCGCCTGCACACCCGCCTGGCGCAGTATCTCGGCGTGCTCGGGCTGATCGTCGGGCTGCTCTCGCTGGCGCTCTGGCTGATCTACAGCCAAGTCTCGCCGGGTGTCGCGGCAGGCTCCCGGGAGGCCGGCGAAAGCCTCTACCAGGCCTTCATCAAGGCCTTCCTGACGCTGTCGCTGTTCGCCGGCATCCTCGCCTGGTGGGTGGTGCTGACGCGCGAGAGCCGCCGCGTCGCCCAGGAGGAATCCGACCGCCAGACCCACCTGCTGATGCAGGAGATCGAGGCCCACCGCAAGACCGACGAACAACTGCAGAAGGCCAAGGAAGCCTCCGAGGCCGCCAATGCCGCCAAGAGCCGCTACGTCACCGGCCTCTCCCACGAGCTGCGCACGCCGCTCAACAGCATCCTCGGCTACGCGCAGATCCTGCTGCGCGATACGGCGATGGCGACCCGGCACAAGGATGCCCTGGGCACCATCCACCGCAGCGGCGCGCACCTGCTGTCGCTGATCGACGGCCTGCTCGACGTGGCCCGGATCGAAGCCGGCAAGCTCAACCTCGAGCCTTCGGAGATCGCCTTCCCGGAATTCCTCGTCCAGCTGCGCCAGATGTTCGCGCCGCAGGCCGAGGAAAAGGGCCTGCGCTTCCACTTCGAAAGCCAGGGCCGCATGCCGGCCGTGGTGCGCGGCGACGAGAAGCGCGTGCGGCAGATCCTCATCAACCTGCTCGGCAACGCCGTGCGCTACACCGACGCCGGGAGCATCAGCCTGCGCACCAGCTACCTGCGCGAGACCGCCACCTTCGAGATCGCCGACACCGGCATCGGCATCGCCCCCGAACAGGTCGAGCGGCTGTTCCAGCCCTTCGAACGCGGCGACCCGCTGCGCCAGGACAACGGCCTGGGCCTCGGCCTGACCATCACCCGCATGCTGACCGCGCTGATGGGCGGCGAGCTGTCGGTGAAGAGCGAGCAAGGACGCGGCACCGTGTTCCAGCTGCGGCTGTTCCTCTCCGAGGTGCGCGTGCCGCAGGCGGTGGTGCACGTCGAGCACGACATCGTCGGCTACCTCGGTCCGCGCCGGCGCGTGCTGGTGGTCGACGACCATATCGAGCACCGCCGGGTGCTGGTCGGCATGCTCGAGCCGCTGGGCTTCGAGGTCCTGATGGCGGCCAACGGCCAGGAGGCGCTGAGCCAGGTGTCGCTGCACAATCCCGACCTGATCCTGATGGACCTGTCCATGCCGCAGCTGGACGGCTGGCAGACCGCCGCGCTGATTCGCCGCTCCATCGGCTCGACGGCGCCGATCATCGTCATCTCGGCCAACGCCTTCGTCGACGGCTCCAGCGTGGCCGCCGACTGCAACGACTACCTGCCCAAGCCGGTGCACGCGCCGATCCTGCTGGACAAGATCAGGCAGCAGCTGGCGCTGGAATGGATCCGGCGCGATGCGGGCCAGCCCAGGCCCCGCCCCGTCGGCCTGCCGGCGGCGGCCCTGCTGTCGCTCCAGCAACAGGCCTCGCTGGGTTACCTGCGCGGCGTGTTGCAACTGCTCGACCAGCTGGAGCGCGACGAACCCGCCGCCGCCCAGCAGATCGAGGCATTGCGCCAGCTGGCCAGGCGTTTCCAGCTCGACGAGCTGGGTCGGCGCCTCGACCAGGCGCTGCAGGCCGCCGAAAGCCCGCCCCCCACGGAGAACAGCCATGCATCCAGTTGATCATCCGCAGACCCAGGGCGTCGTGATGATCGTCGATGACGTCCCCGACAACCTCGCCCTGCTGTCGGGCGCCCTCGACCAGGCCGGCTACATGGTACTGGTGGCGCTCGACGGCCTCAGCGCACTGGAGCGCATGCAGCGCCTGAAACCCGACATCGTCCTGCTCGACGCCATGATGCCGGGGCTCGACGGCTTCGAGACCTGCCGCCGGATCAAGGCCCAGGCGGAGCTGGAAGACGTGCCGGTGCTGTTCATGACCGCCCTGACCGAAAGCGAACACGTGCTCGAAGGCTTCGAGGCCGGCGGCATCGACTACGTGACCAAGCCCATCCACCCGGAACAGGTGCTGGCCCGGGTGGCCGCCCACCTGCGTACCGCGCGCGCACTGCAGAGCGCCCGCCAGACCTCGCAGCAGTTGCAGGCGCCACCGGACGAACAACAGGTCCAGGCGATGCTGACCCAGCGCTTCCAGCTGACCGGGCGGGAGGTGGAAGTGCTGCACTGGGTCTCCTGCGGCAAGACCAACCGCGACATCGGCGACATCCTCGGCCTCAGCCCGCGCACGGTGAACAAGCACCTGGAACACGTCTACGTGAAGCTCGGCGTGGAAACCCGGACCGCCGCCGCGGCCATCGCGATGTCCGCCATTTCCCGCTAACCCAGGCTGCCCCCCACGGGTTGCGGCAGGACGAGCAGCACCCGGGAACGTTTCCAATGTGCGCCCTGTCTCAAGGTGGCTGATCGATATCAGGGTCACCTGCGATCGCCCCGCCTCCGGGATGTAGGCGGTCGCCACAACAAGAAGGACGACAGGATGTTTTCCAGCTATCTCTACGACGCCGCACTCATCTATAGCCTGGTCTTCACTTCGCTGGGGTTCGTGCTGGGCATGTTCTACAACCACCGCAAGGTCTTCCAGCTGGAAGACAAGGTGCACCGCCTCAAACGCACCATCCGCCACCTGCAGCGCAAGCTCGAACAGCCGCCGGCCGAGCAGCAGCCCGACGAACAGCCCGCGTGCCAGCAGGCCGCGCCCAGCGCACTCTGACAGGCCTGGCCGGCAACGGCATGTCGGCTTGAACGCTGCCGCCAGCGCCCCCAACGCTTGTCCACAACGGAACGCCCGGGATGGCTCGCCGACGAAAGGCCGGCCGCTGCAGGCCAGGCCGTTCGCGGGGTTGCCGGCCAGAGACGGGAAAGCGCCCGGTGGCGCACGGAACGCTGAAACTTTTGCTTACAGCTCCAAGTCGGAGCCAGAGGAGCTCAGGGGGTACCGGCCGGGTGGCCGATGCCCGAGCGAAGCATCCGGTGAAGGACCGAGGATGCCGCGGCACCTGCCAAGGGCGGGCGCAGTGCCGCGACGGTAGTAGACGGTTACCGAACAGGATGGATCGCCCCGCCCCACAGGCGGTCTGGGCAGCGTTGAGCACATACGCTGAACAGGGATTAAGGAAGATGCTTTTCAATTCTGTGGAGTTCATCGCGGGATTTCTCCCGCTGGTGTTGATCGGATTCTTCGTGCTGACCGGCTCGGGCCGGCAGCGCCTCGCGGTCATCTGGCTGACCGTCCTGTCGCTGGTCTTCTATGGCTGGTGGAACCCGGCCTACGTGCCGCTGCTGGCCGGCAGCATGCTGTTCAACTACCTGCTCGGCGGCTACCTGCGCCAGCACCCCTCACGCCTGGTGCTCGGCCTGGCGATGGCGGCCAATGTGCTGCTGCTCGGCTACTACAAGTACACCGGCTTTCTCTTCGGCAACCTCGACGAAGCCTTCGAACTCGGCTGGCGCGTGCACGACATCATCCTGCCGCTGGCCATCTCCTTCTTCACCTTCCAGCAGATCGCCTATCTGGTCGATGCCCACGACGGCGTGGTGGAGGAGCACGGCTTCGCCAACTACTGCCTGTTCATCAGTTTCTTCCCGCAGCTGATCGCCGGGCCGATCACCCACCACGGCGAGATGCTCGCCCAGTTCCGCGAGCGCGCTACCTTTCGCGCCCGGCTGGACAACCTCTCCCTGGGCGCGACGATCTTCCTGTTGGGGCTGTTCAAGAAAGTGGTGATCGCCGACACCCTGGCGCTGAAGGCGACACCGGTGTTCAGCCTCGCCGTCGATGGCTCGATTCCATCCTTCTACGACGCCTGGACCGGGGCACTGACCTACACCCTGCAGATCTACTTCGACTTCTCCGGCTACAGCGACATGGCCATCGGCCTGGCCCTGCTGTTCGGCATCAGCCTGCCGGCGAACTTCAACAGCCCGTTCAAGGCACGCAACGTCATCGACTACTGGTCGCGCTGGCACATGACGCTGACGCGCTTTCTTACCGCCTACATCTACAATCCCATCGTGCTGCGCGTGACCCGCGCGCGGATGGCGGCCGGCAAGCCGCAACCGCGGCGCGGCAGGATGACCGCCGGAACCTTCTTCGCCCTGGTCGCCTATCCGACCGTCTTCACCATGTTCATCTCCGGCATCTGGCACGGTGCCGGCTGGCAGTTCGTCGTATTCGGCCTGTTGCACGGCTTCTACCTGGTGGTTGCCCATGGCTGGCGCGCCTGGAAGGTGAGCCACGGGCGCCAGCTGGACAGCGACCTCTGGTGGCATCGGCTGCCGGCGGTGCTGCTGACCTTCCTCTGCGTGGTGGTGGCGATGGTGTTCTTCCGCGCCGCCGACGTGCCGGCGGCGCTGGCCGTACTCGCCGGCATGCTCGGGCTGAGCCCGGTCAGCACGCGGATGGACCGTTCCGACTTCGTCTACATCGCCGCGCTGCTGCTGTTCGTCTGGGGCATGCCGAACATCCAGCAGTGGATGGGGCATTTCCGTACCGCGCTGAATTTCCAGCCGCAGCCGCACTGGACCGGGCGCTGGCTGCCGTTCGGCGCCTGGCGCCCCGCCCCCGCGTACGGCGTGGCGATCGGAATGCTTGGGTTCTTCGCCCTGGCCGTCGCCTTCTCCATGGCACCGACCGAATTCCTCTACTTCCAGTTCTGAACCGCGACAAGGAGTCCCTGGTAATGGAACAACTCTCCTGGCTACCCCCACATCCCGACCTCAGCGCCGCCATCGGCCAGGCCAAGCACCTGGACGATCCGCTGGTGCGCCTGGCCGAAGCCATCCGGCTCGCCGGCTACCGCCGGGATTTCACCCTCACCGCCCGGCTGGACCGGCTGGCCGCCGCCGTGCTGGCGGAGCATGCAGCGGCGGCGCGACTCATGCCGCTGCGCGTGGCGCTGCTGGCCTCGCACACCGTGGATCACCTGCTGCCGGCCATTCGCGTCGCCGGGTTGCTGCGGCGCCTGGCGCTGGCGCTGCATGTCACGCCCTACGGCATGTATCGCCAGGCGCTGCTGGCCGACGACCCGGCACTGAACGCCTTCGTCCCGCAGTTCGTGGTGCTGGCCCTGGATGCCCGCGACACGCCGCTGCAGGTGCCGCTGGACGCTTCGCCGGCCGAGGTCGATACCGCCGTGCAGGCGCGTGTCGACGAGCTGCGCCTGCTCTGGCGGCGAGCCCGCGAACGCTACGCCGCGCAGGTCGTGCAACAGACGCTGGTGCCGGTCGATCCGCCGCTGTTCGGCTCCTACGAAGCGCTGGTGCCCGCCTCGCCACTGGCCCTGATCGAGCGCCTGAACGCCGCCATCCGCAACGCCGCGCGGGAAGACGGCGTGCTGCTGCTCGACCTCGCCTGGCAGGCCGGCGGTTATGGCAATGGCCTGGCCGACCCGGTGCGCTGGCATCAGGCCAAGCAGCTGGTCAGCCCGACGCTGGCGCCGCTCTATGGCGACCACTTGGCGCGGGTTCTCGCCGCCGCGCTCGGGCTGTCGCGCAAATGCCTGGTACTCGACCTGGACAACACCCTGTGGGGCGGCGTGGCCGGCGACGATGGGGTCGACGGCATCCAGCTGGGCCAGGGCAGCGCCAGCGGCGAAGCCTTCCTCGCCTTCCAGCGCTACGCCGCGCAACTGGCACGCCGCGGGGTGATCCTCGCGGTATGCAGCAAGAACGACCTGGACGTGGCCGAAGCGGCGTTCGCCCACCGAGAGATGGCCATCACCCGCCGCGATGTCGCCGCCTTCATCGCCAACTGGGACGACAAGGCCGGCAACCTGCGGCGCATCGCCACCTTGCTCGACATCGGCCTCGACAGCCTGGTGTTCGTCGACGACAACCCGGCCGAACGCGACATCGTGCGCCGTGAGCTGCCCGCCGTGGCGGTCCCGGAACTGCCCGAGGACGTCGCCGACTACCCGGCCCGGCTGGCAGCGGCCGGCTATTTCGAGGCGGCGTCCTTCACCACCGACGACACCGGCCGCGGCCGCAGCTATGCCGCCAATGCCGAGCGCAAGGTGGCGCTGGGCCAGGCCACCGACATGGACGGCTACCTGCGCGGCCTGGACATGATCCTGCGCGTTACCCGCATCGGCCCCGCCGAACTGGCGCGCAGCACCCAACTGATCAACAAGACCAACCAGTTCAACCTCACCACGCGACGCTACACCGAGGCCGAGGTCGAGCGCATCACCGGCGATCCACGCGCCATCGCCCTGGCCCTGCGCCTGGAAGACAAGTTCGGCGACAACGGCCTGATCAGCGTGGTGCTGGCACGCCCCGACGCCGGCATCGAGGCGAACGAATTGCTCATCGACAGCTGGCTGATGAGCTGCCGCGTGCTCGGCCGCCAGGTCGAGGCCGCGGTGCTCGAGGCCCTGGCCGATGCTGCAGCGGCAGCCGGCTGGCATGCACTGGTCGGCGAATACCGACCCACCGAGCGCAACGGCATGGTGGCCGAACATTATCCACGGCTGGGCTTCCAGCAACGCCCGGCCCCGGCAGGCGCCGAGCGCGACGCAAATTTCTGGCGCTGCGAGCTGGCCTCGCGCGCTCCCCTCGACCACTTCATCCAGGTGCAAGCATGAACGAAAAGGACATTCTCGCGGCGCTGACCCAGGTCTTTCATGACGTGTTCGACGATGACGACATCGTCCTCAGCGCGCAAACCACCGCCGACTGCATCGATGGCTGGGACAGCCAGGCGCACGTCCTGCTGATCGTCGCCGCCGAGCAGCGCTTCGGCATCAAGTTCCGCACCGCCGAACTGGAATCGCTGAAGAACGTCGGCCACTTCGTCCAGTTGATCCAGACCAAGCTCGAGGGGCGCTAAGCCATGAGCGGAACCGTCGAAACATCCCTGGGCGGTTCGGCCGCCCGGGCCGAGGCCGATCCGGCCGGCATGCGCGCGACCTACCTGCTGGCCCTGCTCGTCGGGCTATTCGGCTCGCTCGGCGCCTTCGCGCTGTTGCTGGCCGGGCTCGAGATCACCGACAACCTGCCCCCGCCGGCCTTCTCCAACAGCCTGTGCGTGGACGAGAAGCTCAGCTTCCTGCGCGACAATCCCGTGCGTGACCCGAACCTGCTGGTGATCGGCTCCTCGGTCGCCTGGCGCCACGTCGACGGCGAGGTACTCGTCGAACAGGCACCCGGCTCGCGCCCATTCAACGGCGCTTTCTGCGGGCTGCACGCGAACCAGGCGGTCTACGTCGCGAACTGGCTGCTCGACCGCCATCCGGGCATCCGCCAGGTGGTGATGATTGTCGATCCACTGGACTTCGCCGGCTGCTGGAAGGTGCCGGACGCGGTATTCGACCGCAACGACGTCGACAGCTACGTCAACGGACAGGTCTCACCCTGGAACTACTATCTGCGTTACTTCTCGCCGCGCTCGCTGCTGCACAATGCACGCACGATCAAGGCGCAGCGGGCCAACCTGATCGAATGGGACCCGCTGGTATTCAACCGCTACGGCGATGGCCCGCTGGAACCACGCGGCGACCGTGGCCTGTTCTACGGGCGCCCGGACCCGCTCGATAGCGGTTGCTTCACTGCACTGGCGGCACTGGCCGGCCGCCTGGAGCAGGAGAAACGCCAACTGATGGTGGTATCGACGCCACTGCATCCGCAATGGAAGGAAGAGTTCGATCACGACGGCAGCTTCCTCGACTACTTCGACAACCGACTGAGCGCCGCGCTAGCCGACAGCGACACGGCCCGCTACTGGAACGCGGACCGCGAATGGGTCGCCCCACCCTCGGCCTTCGTCGATGCCATCCACCTGCGCTGGTCAGCGGTGCGGGATTTCTCCTCGGCGCTTGCCCGGCAGTTGCTCGAGGCCGAGCAGGACGCCCTGGACGACTCGATCATCGCCGAAAATGCGGGAACCTTTGCACAACCATGAGCCCCAAGCGAACCGGCATGCGTGACGGCGGTCCAAAGCGAAACATACAAAAACGAATGTAAGCCCAGGAGTACCGCCATGCACTGCCCACCTCTGCTGCGTCCCTGCCTGCTCGCCACCCTGTTCGCCGTACCGACGCTGGCATCGGCCGGCATCCTCTCGATCAAGGCGGAGAACGACATCATCTCCTCCGGCAGCGATGGCCATTACAGCAACGGCCTGGAACTGATCTGGGGCTTCGAACCGCAACGGGAACACTGGAGCCGCAACGTCGCCGACTTCCTGCCAGGGTGGTCGGGTGACACCGTGAGCAATGTCGCCTACCGTTTCGGCCACCAGATCTACACCCCCGAGGAAATCGAGACCGACCGCCTGCTCGAAGACGATCGCCCCTATGCCGGACTGATGTTCGCCGGGCTGTCGCTATTCGCCGACACGCAGCACGAGGCTGGCGGGCGGCCGAGGGGCTGCACCTGGACGTCGGCATCGTCGGCCCCGCCGCCGGTGGCAAGCGGCTGCAGCGTGCGGTGCACAAGGTCACCGACAGCGACGAGCCCATGGGCTGGGACAACCAGCTGGAGAACGAACCCTTCATCAACCTGGCCTACCAGCACCGCTGGTGGTTGCAGGAGCGCTTCGCCGGGCTGGAGCTGGAATACGGCCCGAGCCTGGGCTTCTCGCTCGGCAATCTCTACACCTACGCCTCGGCCGGGCTGGGCGCACGCCTCGGACAGAACCTCGGGCGCAGCTTCAGCATTCCGGCGGTGACACCGGCGCAAAGCGGCAGCCAGTTCTTCCGCCCCGGCGGTGGGTTCGGCTGGTATGGATTCGCCAATGTCGAGGGGCGCTACATGGCGCAGAACATGCTGCTCGACGGCAACACCTTCGAGGACAGCCATTCGGTCGATCGTCGCGAATGGGTCGGCGACGCCAAGCTCGGCGTGGCACTGACCTGGGATCGCTGG
The DNA here is from genome assembly GCF_000582595.1 of Pseudomonas sp. BAY1663. Lineage (NCBI taxonomy): Bacteria > Pseudomonadati > Pseudomonadota > Gammaproteobacteria > Pseudomonadales > Pseudomonadaceae > Pseudomonas > Pseudomonas sp. BAY1663. The sequence goes on along the minus strand of NZ_AZSV01000004.1, from coordinate 17,051 downwards.
CAACTGGCATTCGCCAGTGTCTGGCGCACCCACGAGTTCGAAGGCCAGCAGGAGCACGACCAGTTCGGCTCGATCACCCTCTCGACCTGGCTCTGACGAGCCACTGCACCTCGAAACGAAAAGGCCCGCATCGCTGCGGAAAAGGGCAGTTTCTGGCACGCGCAAACGCACCAGAACATGGCCAACGCACAGACGAATCCTGGGCCACGGCGATATCAAGATGACGATGCGGTACTCGCATCTGGCGCCGGATCACTTTGCCACCGTGCTCAGTCATTCGCCGCTGGCGTTGCTCAGCCAGAAGGACCGGCAAGACGCTGCGAATTAGCATCCGCTATTCCGCTATAATGACCCGCACACCGCGAACGAGGTTTAGCTATGCCCGATCTGACCTTGGAAGAGAAGAAGACCTACTATGCGAAGGTCCGCCAATCGAACTATGCCGCCAGCCTGCGCCTGGAAGGCTTCGATACCACACCAGCTGACGCTAAACGCAAACTTCCAACTCGCGAAGCTGCCCTGAGAGCCTTGCGTGCTCGGCAGGCTTGATGCTCGATAAGTACGGTGTCGGTCAAGATCCTCTCTGCTATCCAGGCACCACGGTTCTACGCAACCGCCTGGACCTGACCGATGACCAAGCGCTTCACGCTGCTGAGCGCACGCTTTCCGAAATCGCTGCAGGCACCATTGACTTCGCCCTTCCTCCCTACGATCTCACCTATCTGCAACGGATCCACCGCACTCTCTTCGAAGATGTTTACGAATGGGCGGGAGAGCTACGTACCGTGGACATATCGAAGGGCGGTACGCACTTCTGCAACGTTACCCGAATCGAGCCTGAGGCCACGAAGCTCTTCAGACAATTGGCGGCGGCCAACTGGTATGAGGGGATGTCACGGCAACAGTTGGTTTCCGCTGTCGCTGAACTCTATGGCGACCTGAACATGGTCCACCCTTTCCGGGAAGGAAACGGACGTGCGCAGCGGATCCTGTTTGATCACATCATTGTGAACGCCGGCTATGAGATCAACTGGTGGCAGGTCGATGAGCGCGAGTGGATCCAAGCCAATATCGACGCGGTAACCTGTGACTATCAGGCGATGACCAACATATTCCAGCGCTGTATCGGTCAAGCGATCCGCTAGCGGGACAAGAAAGGGACACTTGTGAGACACCGGCCCAAAAACAAAAGGGCTAGCCGAAGCTAACCCTTTGATTTCATTGGTGCCGGAGACAGGAGTCGAACCTGCGACCTTCGCATTACGAATGCGCTGCTCTACCTACTGAGCTACACCGGCGCCAGGCGGCGGATTATCGGGGGTTCTGCGGCCGGACTCAAGCCCGACCGCAGTCGCTGCGGTGAAATGTCGAGTGGCGCCCCGCCAAGCGGGCGTTTTGCGCTCAGTGAGGCCTCGAAATGGCTTGGCTGTCGTCGCGGCCGAGGTCCTGTTTGACCTGGCTGGCCAGCTGCTCGCCCTCGGCGCTGGCCATCTCGTAGCCTTCACGCGCCTTCTGCTTGAGCCTGCCGGTGAGCTCGTCGCTGCTCGGGCCCATCAGCTCGTCCTCGCGCCGCGTAGGTGGCATCGATGCGGCAAGCAATGCGCCCAGGGCGATACCCATGGCTCCCAGTGCCAGTGGTTGCTCGTTGAGCAGTTGCGAGAAACCGCCACGGGCACGGTCCGCCGTATGGCGCAGGCTATCGGCTGCATGCCGGCCGGAATCACCGACACGCTGGCGCGCATTGTCCAGCGTGCTGGAGGCATCGTGGCGCATCTGCGCGGCCTTGTCCTTGATGCCGCTGCCCTGCTGCTTGAGGCCCGAGGCCTTGGCAGCGAGCCTGTCGGTCACCGACGGGCCGCTGGTTGCACCGTAGTCCGGTCGCCGGTTCTGCCCGGCCATGAGCCAGACCAGGCCGATCGAGGTGAGCAGCGTCGGCACCGGATTGGCCTTCACGGTATCGCTCAGGTTATGCAGGAACTCCCCGCCGCCGCCCTTGGCATAGCCCAGCGCGGTATCGATCATCTGCCGGGCGACAGCTTGCTTTCCAGGGCGTGAACGATATGGTCGATTTCGGCGCGCTGCTGGTCGATTTCCCGTTCGAGGGTGTCCGGGTCTTTCTGCGCTTCGGCGTCGATCCGATGATGAGTGCTCATGCGTGCCCCCTGACGACTTCTTTGTCTTTATTCAGCGAATGAAGGGTGCGATCGGGCTTGAAGGACGAGGCTTCGAACTTCTTCTTGCCCGCCGCGACCATGATCAGGCCGATGACCATGACCACGCCGCCGACGATCAACGCCGCCAGCCAGGTTTCCATCAGGGTGCCCAGGAAGTACACGGCGGCCATCAGCAGGATGATGAAGCCGGCCAGCAGCACCGCACCGCCGGTGGCGACACTGGCGGCACCGGCCTTGGTGGCGCGCAGCGATTCGTTCAGCTCGGCCTTGGCCAGTGCCAGCTCCTTGGTGAACAACGACGGCACCTCACGGGTCAGCTGGCGCAGCAGGCCGCCGACCGAGCCGTCCGGTTCGGAATGGAGCGGTTCATAAGGCGTATTGAGGTTGCGTTGCTCGTTCATCGATTAAGCCTCCATCTGTGCCTTTGCCATTGTTGCCGAGGCCCTGGGTTGCCGGGGGAACGCCGGCGTTGCTGATGCTGCCGACGGTGCCGGCGGGTGCGCCGCTGGAGAGGCGCGAATCCAGCTCGGCCTGGCTGGGCAGGGTTTCCGCCGTCACGTCCGCCGGCACGCCCAGGGGTGAGGTGGGATGCGGTCGCGCGGCGTCGGAATGGCCGTAATCGTGGGTCGCTCGCGGTGCCCGGCCTGCGCCCGGTGGCTGGAGGCGCGAGCGAAGCGGGTCAGGCCGAAGCCGAGGGCGACGCTGCCGGCGATGAACAGTGCCGGATTGTTGCGGGCCAGGCGATTGACCTCGCCGACCAGCTCGTCGACGCTCTTGCCGCGCAGGTCGTCGGCGAACTCGACCATGCTCTGCGCCATGTCGGATACGTAGTGGGACAGTCCCGCCCGATCCTGCTGTTCCAGTTCCGCCGCAGCGGCCTTGGCGCTGCGGGCGACCTTTTCCAGCTCGTCGGCGGCGCTGCCGCGATAGTTCTCGAGCTGGATCTTGCCCTGCTGCTTGACCTGCTCGGCGGCCTGACGCGCACTCGCCTTGGCCGATTCGCTCATCTGAGAGGCATCGGGGCCAGCGGTCTGCGCCGGAGCCTGGCTGGGCGAGCTGTCCGTGGACTGCAGGGAGCCGGTCTTGGCTGGGCCGCCATAACCTGTGATGTCTTCATCGGGTGTCGTCATGTTGATCCACCTTTCATGGGGTTTGGCCGGATGACCACGGTCCGTTGAAACACAGCGATGCGGGGTTGCCGCGGCCGTGCAGTTTCAGTGCGCACATAAATGGTGACCGGGGCCCAAATTTTGAGTTCCGTCGCTCCAGCCGGGCGGTTCAGGGCTTTGCCGGCGCAGTCGCGGCCCCGGACCGGCACGCCGTGGCAGCCAGCGCCGGGGGCGAAGCGACTCGCCCAACCGAATGGCCGGGACCGGCCGGCATGCGCTCTGGGCTGCGGGTTGGCGGGGAATCGAGCAGGCGAAGCGGCATGGGATGGGGTATCGCCCAGCACGAGATGCACCCGGCTGCTGCCGCGGGCTGACGAGCCGTAGCGAAGGCGCGTTCTTTTCGGCGGGCAAACGCAAGAACGGGCCCGAAGGCCCGTTCCGTATGCATCGCGTCTCGGCCCTTACAGCGGGCCGATGCTGGTGCAGCTGTGCGCCGTCTTGGCGTGCTTCTGCAATACCGGCAGCTGCGGGCGCTGCTTGCCGCTGCTGACATCCAGCGACAGGGCGTAGTCGCCCCACCAGGGCCCGGCCGCCCAGTAGGTGCTGGGAATGCAGTTCTGGCGCAGGTAGGCCATCAGGTTGTCGGTGGCGACGATGGCCGACGGGGAGAAGTCCGGCACGCCGTGCTCGCCGATGTAGCCGCGCAGTTTGTTCTGCTTGAGCCAGTCGACGAAGGGCTTGACGCGATTCACACCGACCATCGGGTCGAACGTCTCGCTCTTGTTGAAGTAGTTGCCGGAAAAGTCGCTGTCGACGTACATGTGGGCTTCGTACACCAGGTTGTTCTTCGGATCGCGCATCCAGGCGTTGCTGATCAGCTGGCTGTTGTAGTGCGGCCAGTGGTAGGCGCTCGACCAGCGATCGCCGGCGACGTAGATCCAGCGCTGGGCATCGACGCTGCGGATCGCCTGCGCGGCGGCCAGGGCAGCCTGCGGCCACAGGCCATTGGTGGAGTACGGCTCGTTCATCAGGCCGTAGCCTTCGACGGCCGGATGGTTCACCACCTGCTGCGCAATCTGCTTCCAGACCGCGGCGAAGGAGCTGATGGGCACCTCGTTCGAGCCGATCAGCTTGCCGAAGTAGCGGTAGTAGTTGTGCAGGTCGAGGATCACCTTGACGTTGTGCTTGTGCGCGAAGTCCAGCGACTGCTTGAGACGCGCCAGCTCCTCGGCATTCAGCGGGGTGTTCAGCTTGGGCTGGATGCGCTCCCAGAGAAACGGCAGGCGAACCAGCGGCATGCCCAGGTCGGAATACTTCTTGTAGTACGACTCGGCCGGGTAGGTGTAGTTGGTGCCGTGCGTGCCGGGCACCACGGAAGGCCCGAAACCGGCGCCCGACAGGTTGACCCCGACCAGCCGCGGCTTGCCATTGGTGGTATCCGGCGCGGTAGGCGCCGGCAGGGCGATCTCGGACTGGCTGCTGTCGGCAGGTGCCGAAGGTGTGCTGACGCTCGACTCGCTGATCACGGAAACGGTCTTCGGGTAGCCCAGGGTAGTGCCGTTGAGCACCGCACCTTCCACGAACACGCTCATGTTGGCGCCGACGATCTGCGCACGCAGGATCTTGCGTACCTGGCCGTCGGCCAGTTTCACCGACGCCCCCGCCTTGAAGGCGGCGACGTTGGCGGCAGTGGCCTGGATGGAGAAACCGGCCGAAGCGCGGTAGACACCGTTCAACCAATCGGTATTGGTGAAGTTGTTCAGGTTGCTGGTCGCCACCGTAGTGGTTGGCGAGGGCGCGGTCAGCGCCGGGCTGCTGGTAGCCGAGGCCAGGCTCAACTTATTGGGCGCACCGACAACGCTGCCATTAACCGCGGCGCCATCGAGGAACACACTCATATTGCTGCCGACAACTTGTACGACAGTCACTTTGCGCACCTGGCCGTCGGCAAGTTTGACCGACACGCCAACTTTGAAAGCGGACTTATTAGCGTCGGTCGCCGGAATGGAGAAACCGGCGGACTTGCGCCATACACCGTTCAGCCAATCGGTATTGGTGAAGTTATTGATGCTGGTGGCGTAACTGGTTTCGGTAGATGGCGCCGGGGCCGGCGTCGATGTATCGGTCGACGTACCGGCAATGCTGACCGAACGCGGCGCGCCCACCTTGTTGCCGTCGATCAGCGCACCGTCGAGGAACACGCTCATGTTGCTGCCGACGATCTGCACGCGACTGATCCTGCGCACCTGGCCATCGGCCAATTGCACCGAGACGCCAGCCTTGAAGGCCGCCTGGTTGGCGGCAGTGGCCTGGATGGAGAAACCCGCCGAGGCGCGGAACACGCCGTTCAGCCAATCAGTATTGGTGAAGGCGTTGATGCTCGCCGAAGTACCGCTGGACGGTGCGGTGCTCACTGGCGAAGTCGTCGTCGAAGTCCCGGCGATGGTCACCGCACGCGGCGCGCCCACCTTGTTACCGTCGATCAGCGCCCCTTCGAGGAACACGCTCATGTTGGCGCCGACGATCTGCACGCGGCTGATCTTGCGCACCTGGCCATCGGCCAGTTGCACCGAGGCACCCGCCTTGAAGGCCGCCTGGTTGGCGGCAGTGGCCTGGATGGAGAAACCCGCCGAAGTGCGGAATACACCGTTCAGCCAATCGGTGTTGGTGAAGGCATTGATCGGCGCGCTGACGCTGGACGTGGTGACGGCGGTCGATGCGGCGGCGAGCGGTGCGCTTGCAACCATGAAACCGCCCATGAGCGCAGCCATGGCAACAGAGGTGCAGAGCAGTTTGCGAGCACCGGCAAAAACAGTGGTGGGCATTCAATCTCTCCGGAACTTAATACGTCTAAAGGCGTTGCCTTTAAAAAAGTGGCGAGAGCTCAATTGAGTCGTGGGGCGTTGCGCTGGAAGAAAAGCCGCAGGTGACACAACCAAACGAACCGTTCAGCAAGAAATCCCCCGCCGCCCCCCTGAACACCGGTCAAACCTCTTGCGTGGCGGCTTTATAATAGGTTCAAAAAAGGAATGGAAATTTTTCTGACGGAAATGTATCGCCAGAAAATCGCCGTTAATTGCGAGTGGCTATTAATTTGATACTGTCAAAAATCAATTTGATATCCAAATGACACTATGAAAATCGTGCCTGAATAGCTTCAGAACAAGTTATGCGCGTCATTTTTTTGAATTCTGCAAGTAAGAAACAGGCAAAAGCTATTGCAACTTACCCGACGAACGGCAATTGGCAAAAGGCGAGACCTTCCTCTGCGCATCGGGGTCAGAAGAAGTATCGGCAACTGCACAGGGGCCACTCATGGGCGAGCATTTCAAGGTGGGCGATCACGTCGGCTGGAACTCAGAGGCGGGGCATGTCAGCGGCACGATCATCCGCGTGCACACGCGCGATACCCACTACAAGGGCCACCTGCGTCACGCCAGCGCGCAGGAGCCGCAGTACGAAATCAAGAGCGACAAGACCGAGCACATCGCCATGCACAGGCATTCGGCGCTGAAGAAACTGCCCTGAGGAAACGGTGAAACAGCCATCCGCCATCTGGACCATCGGCCACTCGACACGCTCGCTGGAGCAGTTCGTCGAGGTGCTCCGGCAGCACCGCATCGAAGCCATCGCCGACGTGCGACGCTTTCCCGGTTCGCGGCGGCTGCCGCAATTCGGTGGCGACACGCTACGCAGCGCGCTGGCTGAGCACGGCATCGATTATTGCTGGTTCGAAGCGCTCGGCGGCCGGCGCCGGGCGCATGCCGACTCGCAGAACATGGCCTGGCGCAATGCATCGTTTCGCGGCTATGCCGACCATCTGCAAAGCACGGAATTCGCCGAAGGCCTGGCGCGCCTGCTGGAACTCGCCGCGCGCCGTCGCACGGCGATGATGTGCGCCGAACTGCTCTGGTGGCGCTGCCACCGCTCGCTGGTGTCGGATGTGCTGAAGGTGCGTGGCATCGAGGTGCTGCATATCCAGGACGACACGCCAGCGATCCCCCATCCCTTCACCGCCCCGGCCCGCCTCGTCGACGGGCGGCTGAGCTACGTTCCGGGCCGCGGCGAGGCGCTCGGGAAGCAGGCCCGGAACGAACAGATCAGCCTGGATCTGTAGCCGTCAAGCCAACACCGCTTCCGATACCCGGCACGGTCCGGCGGTGACGTAGGTTGGGTTGAGCGCAGCGAAGCCCAACGCCTGGCGGTGAGGTAATGGGCGGACTGTGGTGTATGGCTGGAAACTCGTTTGTTGGGCTTCGCGGAACTCAGCCCAACCTACGGTAGGGTGCACTGCACGCACCGCATGCGCCGAGGCCCGGCCCGATGGTGCGCGCAGCGCACCCGAAAGCGAAAGCCCCATGTACCAGGACGGTCGTTTCGACGCTCAGGCCCGCTCGATGCGGTCGGGATGGATGACGATGCGCCCCTGCTTGTAGAGCCCGCCGATGGCCTTCTTGAAATTGCCCTTGCTGACGCCGAAGCGCCGGGCGATCTCCTGCGCCGGGCTCTTGTCGCTCAGTTCGAGCACGCCCTGGTTCTCCTCGAGCTGCTGCAGGATCAGCGCCTGCAGGGCATCCGCGGCCTCGCTGCCCATGGGCTGCAGGCTCAGGCTGATCTTGCCGTCGGCGCGCACTTCCTTGATATAGCCACGCTCGCGCATGCCGCCACGGAGGAACTTGAACACCTCGTTCTTGTGGATCAGCCCCCAGTGCCGGCCGTTGATGATCGCCTTGTAGCCCAGGTCGCTGGCCTCGACGATCAGCAGGTCGACCGCCTCGCCGGCCGTATAGGCAGCCGGGGTCTTGTCCAGATGACGGTCCAGGCGCGCGGTGGCGGTGATGCGGCGCGTGCGCTTGTCGATGTAGACGTACACCACGCAGTAGTCGCCGACCTGCAGCGGGCGCTTTTCCTCGGAGTGCGGCAACAGCAGGTCCTTGGGCAGGCCCCAGTCGAGGAAGAGGCCGACGCGGTTGATCTCCACCACCTTGAGGCTGGCGAACTCGCCGACCTGCACCTTGGGTTTTTCCGTGGTGGCGATCAGTTTGTCCTCGCTGTCGAGGTAGACGAAGACGTTGAGCCAGTCGTCCACCTCGGTCGGCGTGTCCTTGGGGATATAGCGCTTGGGCAGCAGGATCTCGCCATCCGGACCACCGTCCAGGTACAGGCCGAAACCGGTGTGCTTGACGATGGGCAGGCTGTTGTAGCGTCCGATTGCGGCCATTTCAGGTGTCCCGAGCAAGAAAGCTGGCGATTCTAGGTCCGTTGACGTTTCGGCGCGAGCCGCATTGCGGCGGCGGACGCCCGCAAGGCTGCGCCGGCCGCCTCGCTTCAGCGCGGCAAGGCATAGGCGATGACCGAATCCCCGGCCCTGGTGCCCAGCGAGCCGTGGCCGCCGGCGACCACCACCACCATCTGCCGGCCCGAGCGGCTGCGGTAGGTCATCGGCGTGGACTGGCCGCCGGCCGGCAGCCGCGCCTTCCACAGCTCGCGCCCGGTGGCGGTGTCGTAGGCGCGCAGGTAGTAGTCCAGCGTGCCGCTGAGGAAGGCCACGCCGCCGGCGGTGAGCATCGGCCCGCCGAGGCTCGGCACACCCATCTTGAACGGCAGCGGGAGCGGCGCACGGTCGCGCACCGTGCCGTTGCGGCGCAGCCAGTGAGTCTTGCCGGTGCGCAGGTCGGCCCCCGCCACGTAGCCCCACGGCGGCGCGGTACAGGGCAGGCCGAGCGGCGAGACGAACGGGCCCAGCTCCACCGCGAACGGCGAGCCGAAATTCTCGTTGAGGAACGGCTCCTTGCCGGAGACGTAGGTCGTCAGGTCGTCCTCGCGCGGCACCAGGCGCGAGGTGAAGGCCAGGTAGGCCGGCGTGCTGAAGACCATCTGCCGCACCGGATCGACCGCCACCCCGCCCCAGTTGAAGACGCCGAAATTGCCCGGATGCACCAGCGTGCCCTGGGTCGACGGCGGCGTGTAGCGGCCCTCGTAGCGCAGCGAATGGAACTGGATATGGCACAGCATCTGGTCGACCAGGGTCGCGCCCCAGAGGTCCTTGCCCTGCAGTTTCGGCGGTTCGTAGGACAGCGCCGAAGCGGGCTGCGTCTCGGCGGCCCAGTCGCCTTCCGCGGCACCCTGCGGCGCCGGCACCTCGCGCACCGGCAGGATCGGCTCGCCGTTGCGGCGGTCGAGCACATAGATATCGCCCTGCTTGGTCGGCGCCACCAGCGCCGGCACCGGGCCGTCCGCGGTCTGGATGTCGAGCAGGCTCGGCTGCGCCGGCACGTCCATGTCCCACAGGTCATGGCGCACGGTCTGGAACACCCAGCGCAGCTCGCCGCTGTCGATATCCAGGGCGACGATCGAGGACGAGAAGCGCTCGCTGTTCTCGCTGCGGCGGCCGCCCCACTGGTCCGGCACCTGGTTGCCCAGCGGCACGTAGACCAGGCCCAGTTCCTCGTCGGCGCTGGAGATGCTCCAGCTGTTCGGGCTGCTGGCGCTGTAGGTCTGCCCGGCGGCGATGGGCGCGGTCGCCTCGGGGTTGCCGGGGTCCCAGTTCCATTTCAGCGCGCCGCTGTAGACGTCGTAGGCGCGGATCACCCCGGACGGCTCGTTGGCGCGCACGTTGTCGTTCACCGCCCCGCCGACGATCACCAGGTCGCGGGCCACCACCGGCGGCGAGGTGGAATAGTAGAAGCCCTCCTTCACATGCGGCATGTTCGCCCACAGATCCACCTCGCCGTTGTCGCCGAAGCCGGGGCAGATCTCGCCGGTATGGGCGTCCAGCGCGATCAGACGGGCATCGGCGGTGGGCATGAACAGGCGCTGGCGGCAGGCCTGCCCATCGGCGGGCTCCGGCGCGGCGTGATAGGACAACCCGCGGCAGGTCAGGTGCTGCCGGTTGACCGAATGCGGCACCTTGGGATCGAAGCGCCAGCGCTCCTCGCCAGTCTCGGCGTCGAGGGCGATCACCCGGTTGTGCGGCGTGCACAGGTACAGGCTGTCGTCGATCTTCAGCGGCGTGACTTCGTAGGTGGTCTCGTCCGGGTCGTCCGGGCCACGCAGATCGCCGGTGCGGTAGTGCCAGACCGGTTGCAGGCGCTCGACGTTCTGCGGGGTGATCTGCGCCAGCGGCGAATAGCGCTGGCCATGCTGGTTGCGGCCATAGGCATGCCAATCGCCGGCGGGGACCGGATCGTTGCTGGCGGGCGCCCCGGCCAATGGCGGCGGCAGCATGCCCTTGATGTCGTGGCTGTCGTGGCCGATGGCGTAGACGGCCGTCGCGCCCCACAGCGCCACCGCCAGCAGCAACGGCAGCGCGGCGCCGCCCCAGGAACGGAAACCGAACGGCTGCCAGCCCAGCCGCCGCACGATCCACGGCGTCAGCAGCCAGAGGCCGAGCGGTACGACGATGCTGCCGCGTGGCGCCAGTTGCCAGCCGTCCAGCCCAACCTCGTAGAGCGCCCAGCCCAGCGTGCCGAGCATCAGCAGCGCATGGACCACAGCGCCGCCCGCCGCCGCATCAGCAGCAACGCGCCGGTGAGCAGGAAACCGATCGCCACGATGGCGAAATACCAGGTCCCGCCGAGGCTGATGACCTTCGCCCCTCCCGCGCCGAGCGCCAGCCCCAGGATGATGCAGAACGCACCGCTGATGACTACAGCCACAACCCTCTCCTTCCGTCTTGTTATCGGCCCCGGGGCCGTGCCGGCATGCAGGGCCGACGCCCCACGCCCGGGTGCGGAACGCCGCGTTGTGGCGGCCTCCCAGAGAGTGGACCGGCGCGGGCGCGCGATTGCTCCCGTGTCGTGCGGCGATTGACCAACGACGAAGCGGCGTTCGCGCTACCGCGCCTGCAAGCCGACCTGCAGCAGCCTGCCGTTGCCGGCATCGGTGAGCAGATAGAGGTAGCCGTCGGGGCCGACGCGCACGTCGCGGATACGCGCGCCCAGTTCCTTGAGCAGGCGTTCCTCGCCGACGATGCGGCCACCGTCCAGCTGCAGGCGGATCAGCGACTGGTCCACCAGGGCACCGATGAACAGGCTGTGCTGCCAGGCGGGAAAACGGTCGGCGTCGTAGAACGCCATGCCGCTGATGGCCGGCGACTTCGCCCAGACGTGATACGGCGGCTCGGTGCCTTCGGCGGTTTTGCCCCTGGCCTCGGGGATCGGCAGCATGCTGTAGTTGATGCCGTGGGTCGCCAGCGGCCAACCGTAGTTCTTGCCGGCCTGGGGGATATTGATCTCGTCGCCGCCGCGCGGGCCGTGCTCGTGGGTCCAGAGCACGCCGCTCCAAGGGTTGAGCGCGGCGCCCTGCTGGTTGCGATGGCCGTAAGACCAGATTTCCGGGCGGGCGCCCTGCTGGCCGACGAAGGGGTTGTTCCGCGGCACCGTGCCATCGGGGCGGAGGCGCACGACCTTGCCCTGGAGCTTGCCCAGGTCCTGCGCGGTCGGCCGCTGGTTGTTCTCGCCGAGGGCGATGAACAGGTAGCCCTCGCGATCGAACACCAGCCGCGAGCCGAAATGGATGCCGTTGGAGAGCTTCGGCTGCTGGCGGAAGATCACTTCGAAGTCCTCCAGCCGGGCCAGATCCTCGCTGAGCCGGCCGCGGCCCACTGCCGTCCCGGCCATTCCCTGCTCGCCGGCTTCGGCGTAGCTCAGGTACACCAGCCGGTCCGTGGCGAAATCCGGCGACAGCTGCACGTCCAGCAACCCGCCCTGGGCGCGGGCGAATACCTCCGGCACGCCGCCCAGCGGCTCGGACAGGCTGCCATCCAGGCCGACCAGCCGCAGGTGCCCGGGCCGCTCGGTCACCAGCATGCGCTTGCCATCCGGCAAGAAGGCCAGCGCCCAGGGATTTTCCAGGCCTTCGACGATCGGCTTGACCAGCACCTGGCCCTGCTCGCTGGGGTAGCGCTGCGGCTCGGCGGCGAAGACGAACGCAGCGACGAAAAGCGAACCGCAGAGCGCGGTGCGAATGACGGGATGCAGCATGGTGGTCCTCCGCTATGGGCCGACGGTCGCCAGCCCGAACCCTGGCTGACGGACATTAAAGTGAAGACCAAACCAGCCCCGGACGTGCCGCGAAAACGCTTCAAGAAATGACCGTAGACAGAAACCTGAACAAAAAACGATCAAAATCTGTATAATGCCCGGTTCGACCGATTGAAGGAAAAAGCACTCCATGGCCACGAAAACCACCAGCGCCAAGCGCAAGCCCGAACCCGCAACCGAAACCAGCCAGTCGCTCGCCGAGCAGATGGCCGCCTTCCTCAAGGCCGGCGGTGAAATCCAGACCATCCCCAACGGGTCAGTGGCCAGACCCAGGGACCGTCCCGGCAGATCACCATCAGCAAGAAGTGATGGCCTGAAATCGCAACGCTTTCGGCGAGCCAGCACCGTCCGCACTGCGGCTCGCCGCGTTCTTCCCCACTCCCCGCCGAGTTCAGCATGACCGACCCCGTGCGCCTGTCCAAACGCCTCGCCGAACAGCTCGGCTGCTCCCGACGCGAGGCCGAGCTGTATATCGAGGGCGGCTGGGTGACCGTCGACGGCCAGGTGGTGGAAGCCCCCTTCCGCAAGGTCGAACCCGAACAACGCCTCGAACTGCGCGCTGGCGCCACGGCGATAGAGATCGCGCCAGCCACGCTGCTGTTGCACAAGCCTGCCGGCCAGGCAGCCAGTGCCGATGCCGAAAGCGCCCTGCGCGTGCTCACGGCGGCCACGCACTGGAGCGAAGACCCCAGCCGCATCGAGCCCCTGCGACGCCACCTGCTGCGGCAGAACGAGCTGCTGCCGCTGGATACCGAGACCAGCGGCCTGGCGGTCTTCAGCCAGCAGCGCGAGGTGATCCGCGTCCTGACCGGCTCGCGCAACCGGCTCGAACAGGAATACATCGTCGAAGTCAGCGGCGAGCCCGAGGCCAACGACCTGGCACGGCTCGCCAAGGGCATCGACCATCGCGGCCGGAGCCTGCCGGCGGCCAAGGTCAGCTGGCAGAGCGAAAATCGCCTGCGCATGGTGCTCAAGGAGCCCGCGCCGGGCGAGGTACGCCTGCTCTGCGAAGCCATCGGCCTGCACGTGCTGGCGAGCAAGCGCATCCGCATCGGCCGGCTGTCGATGGCCAGGCTGCCGGCCGGCCAATGGCGCTACCTGGCGCGCACGAGCGCTTCTGATCCCGCCGCTCGCGCTCCCCGACGCTGCCGGAACACCGGCCAGCGGGGTAGGCTTGCTTTGCATGCTGTGCTGAATCAGTCTTGAGCCACTTGCCGGGTCGAACCGATCCGCTGCCCGTCTCCAGGACCGCAATGCAGAAACTGCTGCTGTTGTTGCTGCTCCTCTCCCCGCTGAACGTCCTGGCGGTCGAGCGCGTCGCTGTCTGGGCCTACCAGCCCTCGCCCCCCTTCGCCTCCGAGCACAGCCAGGGCCTTTCCGAAGCCCTCGTGCAGTTGCTCAACGAACACTCGACCAACCAGAAGCGCTTCGACTTCCAGCTCACGCAGCTCCCGCGCAAGCGCCTCGATGCGCGGCTCGCCGACAACGAGCCCGGCGTGCTGCTGTGGGCGACCCCCGAATTCTTCCCGGCGCGGCTGACAGCAGGGGCCCACTGGACGCTGCCGCTGCTGTGCGACACCCAGGATTTCATCTCCCGCAGCGCGGCCCCCTTCGATTACGACGGGCCGCAGTCGCTGCATGGGCGTAGGCTCGGCGGCATCCTCGGGCATCGCTACACAGCCCTGGAAGAGGATATCGGCCAGGGCCTGATCCACCGCGAGGATGTGCACAGCGACCTGCAGAACCTGAACAAGCTGCTCTCGGAGCGCATTGACGTGGCCCTGATGCCACGTTCGGCATGGCTGTTCTACAGCGTGACCGAGGTATCGCAGGCACAGCTATACGTTTCCCCGAGCCCGCTGTACGTGTTCGACCGCCACCTGCTCACCACCGCCAGCCTCGGTCCCGAGGCCACCCAGTTCATCCAGCAACTGGTCACCGACCTGCCGCGCAGCGCCCTCTGGCAGCAGTTGCTTCGGCGCTACGGCCTGCAGCAGATGAGCGCCCCCTGCCCGAAATACTGAGCAAGCGCCTCTGGCGAATCGAAGCTGGCACGGCCCATACTGGCGAAACAACGAATGGAGAACGCGTCAGTCATGAAAAAGGCACTGGTGATCGGCCTGCTGCTGGCCCTCGGCGGTTGCGCCACCGGCCCCTGCGAACCCTGGAGCGATAGTGCCTGCCGGGCCGAGCAACTGCTGTACCAGAACGACCTGCTGCAGGCGAAGATCCTGATCACCGTCGGCAACGAGGACGGCTACGAACTGGCCCAGGCCTTGCTCGACCGCAGCGCCCCCCTCGACCGGCGCGGAGAGATCGAGCTCTACCAGGCCCTGCTGCTGATCCGCCAGGGGCCGGAAACCTCCCAGGTCCTGCGCCTGCTGGAAAAGGCCAAGGCCAAGGGCCATCCCCACGCCGTCGCCCTGCTCTACAAGATGTACCAGGAGCCCTACCTTCTCGACGAGCCCGACCCGGCCAAGGCCGAGCACTACCGCCGGGCCTACGCCGAGCTGGACGTCGCCCGCAGCGGCTACCCCTCGTTCGAGAAAGCCCTGGAGGTGGTCGACCAGTTGGTCGCCCCGCCGCCGCCCATGGCCGACTACCGGGCGCCCTGCCCGCAGTATTGCCTGGAGCTGTCGCGCTAGCCCCTACCGGCCAGGTACGCGGGGCATAACACGCGGGGCAGGGCCAATGCATTTCCACGGCGTGACAAAAGGCTGGGTAGGCTGGGTAGGCTGGGTTGAGCTCAGTTGAATGTTGGGCTTCGGCGCTACGCGCCTCACCCAACCTACGCATTACGCCCCACCCAGCGCGGCAAGGGCGAACGTCAGGGCGCGGGCGTCTCCGACAGCCGCGGCTCCTGCTCGCCGTTGGCTACGGCGCGCGCTTCCTGCTCGGTGGCGTAGGGGCCGCCGATCAGCGTGCCGTCCAGTTCCACCACCCAGCAGACGGCCCAGGTCGGGCGCCAGGCTTTGGGTACGTCTTCGCCGCTGAGGTGCTTGATCTGCGGGGTCATGGCGTTTCTCCACTGCTGTTGGCCAAGTTGCCGCGGCTCGTGTCGCGGCCCATACGGGGAAGACCATGCGCGTCGCAGTTTTTCTCGCCCGACCTGACGAAACCGCCGCCGGTGCCGCGGCTCTACAGAACTGTCGTTACAGGCGAGGACCCGTGATGCGCTTGACCGGCCGGCTGTTTCTGCTGACGCTGCTCGGCTGCCTGCTGCTGGCGGGCTGCAGCCGCGCGACGCTGGTCTACCGCAACCTCGACCTGCTGGTGCCCTGGTCGCTCGACGATTACCTGGACCTCGACCGCAACCAGCGGCAAAAACTCAGAGCCCGCCTGGGCGAGCACCTCGCCTGGCATTGCCGGACCCAGTTGCCCGACCTCCTCGCTGGGCTCGAGCGTTTGCGCCAGCAGAGCGCCGGCGGCGAACTGGACCGTGATCACCTGCGCCTGCATTACCTCGAGGCGAAGCAGGCGATTCACGCGATCGCCGTCGAAATCACCCCGACCGCCACCGAGCTGCTGCGTGACCTCGACGATGCCCAGCTGCACCAGCTGGCCCGGGCGCTCGACAGCAACCGCCTGGAACATCGCGAGAAATACCTGGCGCCGCCGCTGGAGCGGCAGATACGCGAACGGGCCGAACGCATGCAGGAACGCCTCGAACACTGGTTCGGGCCGCTCGACGCGGCGCAGCGCCAACGCGTGCTGGCCTGGTCGCACGGCCTCGGTGCGCAGAACGCACGCTGGCTGAGGAACCGCGAACACTGGCAGCGCAGCCTGCTCGACGCGCTGAATGCGCGCGACGAACCGGGCTTCGCTGCGCGCATCGCACAATTGCTGCAGGAGCGCGAGACCCTGCTGAGCGAGGCCGACCGCACCGCGCAACGCAGCGCCGAACAGGCCGCGCTGACGCTGCTGGCCGACCTGCACGGCATGGCCGACGAACGCCAGCGCGAGCATCTGCAACAGCGCCTGGCGCGGATGCACCAGGATCTCGCCACGCTGGACTGCCGGCCCTAGCACATATCGGCAGTCGATTCTGGAGGAACCCGCCTGCGGGCGATCCGTCGCAACACCGATGATCGCCGGCAAGGACTCGGCGTCCCCCCGGGCTCCTACAAGGACTCCGACGCAACACCAGGGCTGTTGACGTTTCGTTCGCGGCCGCGCCGGAATCAACCTCTCCCTAGCAGCCGCCGGGCCTCATGCTGCCCGGCCTCGTCCAGCTCGGCCAGCAGCTGCGGCTTGCCGGCCACCAGCGCCGCCAGCGGCACGCCGTCGCGATAGAGGATGCGGTTGCCGGGCAGCGCCGGCACCTTGTCGCCGGGCAGCAACGTGCCCAACTGATTCAGCGGATCGACCGCCGACACCGCCACCAGCTCGCCGGACAGCGGCCGCTTGCGCACCTCGCGCAGCAAGCCGAGCGCTTCCGGCAGGGCGAACTGCTCGCCGGCCACGCCGGCGACGAAGCGCCCGCCGCGAAGCTCGCCGCGCGCCTCCAGCCGGTGGTAGACCCGCAGCAGTTCGCGCCACGGCGGCAGCCAGTCGGCCTCACGCGCCAGCAGCCGCCAGAACACCACGCCGTAACGGCGCAGCAGCACCCGGGCGATATGCTCCAGCGCCGCGGGATCGAGCGTGGGCCGCGCGCCGGCGGTTCGGCATTCGCGCCGGGTTTGCGCACCAGCGCCCAGCGACCGGCATCGGCCATGCCACCGATG